>CAXHYW010000073.1:0-10683 GCA_964021475.1 uncultured Desulfobacteraceae bacterium
CACGCCATCCGGCAGTATGAAAGACAAGGAAACAAAAGAGCGGTGTCCATTATCGTCATGACAGATCAATCCATAACGGTTAAATCCTTGGAAAATGAAAATTTTCCAGGGGCAAATGTGGCGGATTGCTTGTCAAAACCCTTGACCCCTGAACGGTTGTTGGCTTCAATCGAAACATGGACCTGGAAGAATGAGGATTTTTTAAGAAACCATGTGGGGGGCTATTCCCGGATGAAATCCCAGAAAAAAAAGGGAATTGTTTTCAATATGAAGGCCGCCCTTGACCGGGCAATGGATGACAAAGCGTTTCTTGAAATGCTGGTAATTGAATTTGTGGGGTCTCTTCCCAATAGAATAGATGCCATCAGAAATGCCTCTTTGAAAAAAGATCTGAACGCCGTGATTATCACCGCCCAGTCTTTGAAGGGATCATCCGCTAATATGGGGGCGGACATGATCACTTCCGTGGCACAAGCCATCGAAACCATGGGAGAAGAGGGGGATCTTAGTGTGGTTGAAAACAGGATTACGCAATTGGTCAATGAAGCAAGTGCCTTTAAAGAACATGTAACCACTATCAAATGGGATGAGATATGAAAATACTGATTGCAGAGGATGATTTTGTTTCAAGACTTTTGGTTAAAAAAGTCGTCACAAAAATTGGACATGAGGTCATTGTCACTGAAAACGGGAAGCAGGCCTGGGAGGCATTTCAAGAACATGAACCCGACATGGTGATTTCCGACTGGATGATGCCGGAAATGGATGGGCTTGAACTTTGCAAAAGAATTCGAAGTTCCAATAAAAAAAACTATTCCTATATCATGCTGTTGACAGCTAAGGATAAAACAACCGACCTTGTGGAGGTCTTTGATGCCGGGGCGGATGATTATATTATCAAGCCTTTTAAACCAGATGAACTCAGATCCAGGATTAAAAGCGGGGAACGGATTGCCAGGTTGGAAAGTCAGCACCATGAACTCCAGGAAAACCTGTCCATAAAAAACAAAAAACTGGATGATGCCCTCCAAAATTTAAAGGCGACCCAGGCCCAGGCCATGCAGTCTGAAAAGATGGCCTCCATAGGTCAGCTGGCCGCCGGGGTGGCCCATGAAATCAATAATCCCATCGGGTTTGTGGGCAGTAATCTGGAGGCATTGTCCGATTATTTGACCGATTATAATACCCTGCTGGGGCATTACCAGGTCATGGCAGCAGACTTAAGTAAGGGCGGGGCCGATAGTCTGGACCCAACGGTCACAGCTTTGTTAGAAAAAATCAGTCAGTTTGAGAAAAAAATTGAAATCGACTACCTCAAGGAGGATATTCCGGATTTGCTTAAAGACTGCATTGAAGGGACCTCCCGTGTGGGGAAAATTGTGGCGGATTTAAAGAATTTTGCCCACCCCGGAAATGACAAGCAGATGCTCATGGATATCAATAAAGGCCTTGAATCCACCCTGAATGTTGTGGCCAATGAACTCAAATACAAAGCCATCGTGATAAGGGAGTTTGGAAATATTCCCTTGGTGGCGGCCTGGCCCCAGAAATTGAACCAGGTGTTTATGAATATTTTGGTCAATGCAGCCCAGGCCATTGTGGAAAAAGGAGAAATCCGTATTCAGACCTATGCCACGGGCCAGGATGTGAAAATTGCCATTTCCGATACCGGCTCGGGTATTTCCCCATCTAATTTGAGCAAAATTTTTGATCCCTTTTTTACCACCAAGGCCGTGGGCAAAGGGACCGGACTTGGCATGAACATCGCCTACAATATTATTAAAGAACACAAGGGAATAATTGAGGCTTCAAGTGAAATCGGAAAGGGCACCTGTTTTACCATTACCCTGCCCGGCAAATCGGATTGATGGTTGTCCTGAGGTTCAGTACGCACTTATTTTCATCTCATAAACATCTAATCCAAAGGTTTCTTCGGCATTCTTTTTTATCTCTATGATTCGGCACCTGGCGTCTGGGTTGTACAGGGTAATGGAGGTGTTGGGGCCAAATATCCGGGTGCCGGACCGGATCTCTTTGCCCACCTTCACCTGGGCCAGGGGTTTCTTTCTGTCCGTAAATTCTATCAATCTATTTTTTTCGTCGGCCAGGCCTTGGTTTAGTTCTTCAAGCTGTTTGATTCTCGCTTGTTTTTGGGAAATTTCAAGGCCGATGGCATCCTGTCGTTCAAATTCACAAGTGATTTTTTCCTCTGCCTTTGCAGCATCGATTTTGAGTTGCTTTGCCACCTGTTTTACTTTTTGATAGGCCGCCATATTTCCCGAGGCCTTTAGATCGCCTATTTTGGTTTCAATCTTTCGTAACTCCAACTGGGCCCGGTCCTGTACATGAGCATGTTGAGATATCTCTCCATGGAGGGTTACATCCTCTTTTTCAAGGGTGGCGATCTCTTTTTTCAAAAGAGCTACAGCCTCAAAATGGATCCGCATTTTTCCATCCACCAATGCCACCAACCGGTTGGTATGTTCATCCACCCCAACTGTCAGTTTTGCGGGACTGGAAGTGTCTGTCCCGATGTTTCCGGCATCTATGCCCATGTTAGCCGATATCTGGGAGGCAATGATCACCCCATCGGTATTGATACAGGCACCTGAAAGATGGATAACAGAATCCATGATTTCCCGTTGAACAATGAGATCGCCAAAGGCATTGATTTTTGAATTGTGGATATATTTGGCCTGGACCGATCCTTTGACATTGACCAGTTCCGCATCCACTATCCCTAAAGAGACGTTCAGGTCCCCGGTCAGGTCAATTTGGGCCCCTTCTATGGCCCTGGCTGTCAAAGAGGCGCCTTTTACTTTGAAGCCTTGTTTGACAACCCCTTCCACCACCACATTGCCGTCAAAGATCACATCCCCTGTATCAAATCCTAGATCTCCTTTGATGATGAGTTCCGGGCAGATGGTCACCTTGCCCATGGCATCCAAATGGGGCTGGCCCTCAATTTCGGCATATATTTTGTTACCATCCCCGGAGAGCCGGGTGCCGGGGCCTGATTCAAAGGCCCTGTCAATGGGCTCTCCCACCGGGATTTCCTGACCGGTTACATCAATGCCGGATTTACCCTTTTTCGAGGGGATTCTGGCTGCTAAAAAGGCATTTTTCTCCACAAAGGGGATTTCTCCCCTGTCCCTGAAATTGATGCTGCCATCTTCATCCACCTTGCCAGCGTGGCGAAAATCAGTCGGAAAATGGTACTTGATGACGGTTTCTTGCGAAAGGACGGGTTTAAGTCCTTTCGCAACTACAAAGGGAGCACTTTCCTGGGTGGCCGATGATAGCCAGGATTTGATGGCGATGTCATCTAAAATGCCATGGGTAATATGGTGGTAGAATAAATAATATTTGATGATGGTCAGATCTAAAACCTTCGGTCCCATGCGTTTGATCTGGATAAAGGCTTTGGAACTGTCCTTGGAAAGGGTTATTTGGAGGTGTTTATCCAGGTATTGTTGGAATAGTTTTCCAAATAGGTCCATCCCCGCCCTATGGCTCTGGTGGAACAGCATCTGGATGGCGGGTATCAGCTTTTGGGAAAGGTCCGCCAAAAGATTTTCCTGGCCGGATCGATACACGACATCTTGGTAATACAAAGGCGTAAGCTTAATTGAATGGCGAAGGGCTGCCGTTTCAAGGATCTGCCTGACCTGATCGTTCATCTTTAAGAATTGGGCACCAAATCCCCCGGAAGAAAATTCAATGGATTTTGCTTCCAGGATTTCTTTGAGTGACGGAATTTTATCAGGATTGACTGCCCCTTTTTCTATTTTTAGTTTTGATTCAAGAATTCGGATCTGTTTCCCACGATCTTCCATCTGGGCCAGATCAGACGCTTCCTGTTTCCTGAAATTGCTGGCAATCTGAAATAATTGTCTGTTCTGGCGTTGGGTGATTTTTTGCAGGTTTTTGAGTTTCAGGGCCGTAAGATATTGCTGACAGCAGTCTTCCACCTGGACGATGAGGTCATGGTCATCAAAGTCAAGGGTGAGGCATGAATGGATCTGGGCTGTATTGACGGCTGCGACCATGGTTTCAATATACGCCGCATCTGCCATGAGAATACGAAGGGTGGACGGGGACGTCTCCCTCGCCTTTAACAGAATTTGGTCCCCTTTCATTTTCGGCATGGCATAGCTTGAGATGATGAGTGCATAGGGAGAGGAACTCGATTCCGAAAGAGCTGTGAGGCCGGCAGATGAGGTATCAAAACAATTCACTTCAAATCCCTTTACCGACAGGAGGGTTGCAAGCCTTGCTCTCACCGTATCCAAGGCTTCAATCACTAATATTTTAAGTGTATTCGTTTCGACGGGTGTGTCTCCCTATTTCCACAGGTTCCAAGTTTACGGGCCCAGGTTAAAGAGTATAGGTTAAAGGGCCACATTAAAGGTTTAGTGTTTGATGGGTGATCTGTTTGGGGTTGTCCGGGTTTTGGGAGTCAATTTCCATGAATTTTGACATGTTAACCTCATCCTTCAGGATGGTGGAGGCCATGGTCCCCATGATTTTGGTTCCCCTGTAAAGTCTTTTATTGACCTTGAGGATGGGGATAGCCTCTTCTCTTTCAAGACGTTTGGTGGCCCCTTCTTTTTCCTTTTTCACATCCGAAATTTTTTGGTTTATTTCTTCTATGTTTGCATCGCAACTCTGGATCTTATTCAACACCGCATCCTGGGCTTCAAAAATGCCTTTGATGCGGTCA
Organism: uncultured Desulfobacteraceae bacterium; assembly: GCA_964021475.1. Classification (GTDB taxonomy): domain Bacteria; phylum Desulfobacterota; class Desulfobacteria; order Desulfobacterales; family Desulfobacteraceae; genus NBML01. The sequence goes on from CAXHYW010000073.1 coordinate 4,724, forward strand.
TCTGCCTGTTCAATGCTTGTTTCAATGTCCTTGAGTTCAGTGGCCCATTTTTGTTTTTCCTCTTTGCTTTTGGCCTTGCCGATCATGTTCTCTATAAATTCCATTTTCTGGGTCAGTTTTTCCTGGGCAAAGGTCTGGTTGGCCACATCCACATGGAGGGCATTGTGATCTTCATCAAAAGAGCGTTTTTCATCGATGGTTTCCTGAAGCTCTTTTTGAAAGGCGTCGATTTTAACCTCAAATTTTTCACAAATCCAGCGGATATGATCATCCACTCCGGTTTTGATGGTGGAGGATTCGGCTTTTTCCGTGCCAATCTGTTTGACGCTTAAGCCCATTCTGGCAGCAATCAGGGTTGCTGTGATTCGGCCGGTTTCGTTGTTTAATGCTCCGGAGATGAGAATCTGGGAGCCCATGATTTCTCTGGTAATCATCATATTGCCATGGGCAAATATTTTGACATTATTCAAAAATTTTGCCTGGACATTTCCCTGGGTTTCAACATGGGAATTGACGATTCCGTTGGATACCTTGAGATCCCCCCGGATCAGAATGGTACCCCCGTTGATCTCATTTGCGGTCAGGTCATCGCATTCGACTTTAAACCCTTCTTTGACCATGCCGGTCACCAGAACATTTCCGTTGAAATTGATATTTCCTGTTTTAAAGTCCACATCCCCTTTTACGGTAAATTGTTCCAGAACACTGATCACGCCTTTGGCATCCATACTGGGCTGGCCCTGGATGATGGCGGTCAACTGCAACTCATCTTCACTAAATTTTACCCCCTCTCCTCCCAGCAGGGGCACGTCTTCCACGTCTCCCACCAGAAGGGTCTCTCCAAAAATATCTATACCAGGTTTGGGGTTTTCCATGGGCTTTTTTTCCGCCAGAACCTGACCTTTTTTCACAAAGGCAGAATCCCCACGGGCGGAAAAATCGATGGAACCGTCTTCCCGGATGATGCCAGCGGTATCATGCTCTGTGTTAAAATGGTAAATGATCTGGGCAGGGCTTCCCACACTGGCGGGCATCCCCCTGGCCACCACAAATTTTTCATGGGGGTCTGTGCACTTTTGAATAAAGGATTGGATCTCTTTGTCCGGTAGAATACCATTTTTGATACCCCGTTTCTTGATCATCTGTTTGATGGGGGTGATATTTGTGGTTCCGTGCACACTTTTGGGGACCCGGATCCAGGCTTCCACCCGGTCTTCTGATACCTGGAGATCCACAAATGCACCCAATTCCGAAGAAAAAGCAGACGCAGCCTGTTTCTTTTTACCACCGGATCTGTCTTGTCCCGCCATGACTTCATCTCTCAACTGAGCTGCAATCACCTCAGATTCCACCAGGATATCGCCTAGGAGCATGGTGGCCCCACTGTCCTCAAAATTATTGAGTTGTTTGCGAAGCCCTCTGTCCACATCTTTTTTGCTGGCAACCTCACGGTCCATGAGCATTTTCCCAAATTCTCTGTCCAGCAGACGGGTTTCGATGAGGGCTATTTTGGCAAAGAGCCGGCTTAAATCCTTTCTCTGGAGATATTCTTTGGAAATAAGCACCTTATCAATGGTGAGTCCCGTGGATTGTTCGGTTTCTTTTTCGGCAAGTTCGTCCTGGGCTCTTTCAAGCTCACCCCGGGTAATACACCCATCATTAAAGGCCAGGATTCCAAAATCCGGTAACTCTTTATAATCATCAATGACCACCCCTGAAGTGGGTTCGGAGCCGATACCGAATAGGGTGGGCTCAACTGCCTGGACCACGTTTTCTATGATCTGGTCTATGATTTCAAAGGTATCCTCTCCAAGGTCATCTATTCCCATGTTTTCAGATGTGCTAGGGGAAAAAGGGATCTTTTTTCGTTGGGCTATTTCCTCTAACGTGGCAGCAACTTCTTTTCTGGAAATAATAAAGGCTTCCGCCAGGTTTTTTTGGTTCATGGTGATGGTTCTGGAAAGTAATTCATCCAGTCCCAGAAAAACCTCTTTATATTCAGCCTGTTCTTTTGCTTCGGCAAGTTCTTGGGTCAGGGACTCCACTTGTTCCTTTTTCTGGACAAGCAGGGCCGTGAAGGCTTTAACACTTTTTTGAGCCTTGGTGGCAATGTCGACCAACTTGGCGTTCTGATTTTTGGTAATATTGAACAGACGTTTTCTTTCCTGGAAGTGCTTATAAATAGAAAGTTCTCCCTGAATCTTGAGCAGTAAATCGTCATTATTCCATGGTTTCGAAATATATTGGTGGATTTCTCCTTTGTTGACGGCATCCACGATGGACTCAAAATCGGAATAACCCGTAATGAGCATTCGTCTGGATTCAGGGCTGAGCATTATACTTTTTTCCAGGAATTCGCTGCCGGAAAGCCCAGGCATTCGCTGGTCTGACATGATCAGGAAAAAATGATTCCGGGTATCTTCCAGCAATTTAATTCCCTGCTCGGCATTCAGGGCGGAGATCACTTTATTAAAGCCTTGTCGCTTTAACACCCGTCTCATATTTTTTACGATGGGTTCATCGTCATCCACTACCAGAATTCCATATTCTTGTGTTTCAGACATTTTATTCCCCCGGGAGGTTGTCGGGCATTTCAAATCCATTTCGGGTGGCAATCTCCTGGAATTGTTCAAATAATTCAGACATGATGGCGGCGTATAGGGTGTTGATTTTTTCTTTTTCCAGCAGATTGTTTTCCGTTAGCAGGGCTTCAATTTCATTGATATAGTTGCGGTTTTCAAATCCAGTTTCCATGCGTTTATTGAGTTGTTCGATCTCTTTGTCCCGTTGAATAATGGCTTTCTGGTGAACGACTGAACTTTTTTTTAAGTCTGTGTTCAGGGTAAATAATTTGGTGTTCTGGGCCTTGGCAAGCTTGAAAAGTCGGTCATTTTCAATTACCAGTTCATATTGTTCCAGCCCCATTTTTACGGTTTCAATAAAGACATCCTTATTCCAGGGTTTGGCAATATATCGGTGGATGGACCCTTCGTTTACCGCCCGGGTGACGGCATCCACATCTGCATAACCCGTAAGGAGGAATCGGATGGTGTTTGGTGTAAGTTTTTTTGCGTTTGCCAGGAATTCAGATCCTTCCATGCCCGGCATCCGTTGGTCTGAAATGATGAGGGAGAATGGGGTTGAAGCTGATTTTATTCGGTCCAGGCCTGCCTGGCCGGAATTCATATACACATATTTAGCCCCGATTTGTTTCAGCAATCTGCCAATGGCACTACCCACCTGTTCTTCATCATCAACGATTAATATGGTGTGATCAAACTTATCTGCCATCAAACCTCCAGGTAACGCATTCTTTTTGGGTTGCGTCATGAATATTAGGGGCCAGTATGTAATAGTTACCCCAGGCAATATAAAAGTCACTGGGTTTTTGCTGGTTGTATGTATTTACTAACCTTAGGTTTGAGCCTGAACAGCCCCTTCTTTTAACCCAATTTTAGTTTAGAATAAATGTTACTTGTTTCTGTTTTTTTTCTCAAGTGTTTTTTCCCATTGCGCGTTCCCCGCGTGAAAATAATGATTGAAATTGCCCAGGGAATTTAATATGTTGGTGAAGTGAAAATTTCAAATCAGTCTTTCTTCAATCGGTGATCTGACATCGCCGGGAAACATAATTGCCAATCTTTAAGGATATGATATGAAGTCAATCCCGCAAATCGCTCAAGAGCTGGATATCTCGTCAACCACCATCCGGGAATATCTAAAACGGTTTAATGAATTCTTTGCAGATCCGGTTGAGCATGAAGGGGTAAAAGAATACCCCGATGAAACCCTGGAACTTGCCCGGCGGATTCATGGTTATTACCAGACAACGGAGATGACAAAAGATGAGATCCGTGTGAAGCTTGGCGGGGCTCAGGATTTAGAGGATAACCCTGTGCCGGTTGCATCTGCGCAAGTGACCGCAGCCGCCATGGACCCCGCCCAATTTTCAGCTTTGGGAGAAAAACTGGATCATTTGATTTCGGTGATTGAAAACCTGACGGCTGCCATTACCGGTGCCGGAGGCGAAACCTTTTCCACTGTTAAAAGAAAAATTGGCAGCAATGAAAAACTCAATGAAATAAATGCCCAGATTACGGATATCCTCGAAATGAGTAAGGGAGGGGATACCGAAAATCTTGAGAAAAATGTTCTGGACGCAGACGGTTCCATTATTTTTTCCTATGGCAGGCTTTCCCCCAATGCCGTGGATACCTTAAATTTTGCAAAGGCCCATAAAAAACCATGGCTCCACATTGACCTTGAATCGGAAAAAAATCCCTCTCCCGTTCTCCGGAAGTGGTTGAATAAATTTGAGGTGAAAGTGCTGAATGTCGCCGGTAAAAGTGCAAGCAAGGTGCCGGGGCTGCAAAAATCGGTCAATGATATTATATCTCTTGTGCTAAAGGGTTAATCTATAAATCAAGGTGGGTGAAATTGGGATATATTTATGTTTCCTATTGCATGGTCTTATCTTTGCTGACAATGACTGCTTGCTTTAAGCTTGGAAAACCAAAATGGTGGGCCGCACTTGTCTTGGTTCTTCCCGTTGCAACGCCGGTTTTTGTCATTAAATCAAAGAAAGGCACTCCCGCCATATGGCTTGCCGGTTTCTTCTTAAGCTTTTTTGCCGTTGCGGGCATGGAGTTTTTTTTATACACCTCAACCCAGCAAAAAAAGAATCGCCTTCCCCCTGTTGTCAGGGAAATGATCCGGCTCAATGGGGGGGTTAAGGACTCCACCATCCAATTGTACAATGCGTCGGTTAAACTGCAAAGTCTGACCATGGCCCAATCCAGGATTACGGACCTTTCAAAGGCCCTTGAGTTGATTAAACACCTTCGACAATTGGAAACAAAAAATCAGGCCGCCATTAACCGGCTACTTTCGTATACCCAGGAACATGGGGAGTATCTCAAGCGCCAGAACCTATCCTGGGCGTTTTTGATTAACCGGTTTTATACAGACAACCATGTGACCGTTTACAACAATTCCTGGGAAAAATATCTTGCCGCTTTTGAAGATATGTTGCAATATACCCATGATAATTTTGATAATATAATGGAACTTCAGAGTTCCAAGCACATGGCAAACTATGATGCCTATTATATGCGGTATCGAGGCGTCGCAGACGTGCACAACCGGTATAATAAAAAGCGGATTGATTTCCAAAAGCAATTTATTCAACAAAATCCAGTGGTCAAACCGTTTTTACCAGGGGAGCACCAATTGGGTGCCTTTAAGTTCTGGGATAAATTTTCGTTTTAACCCAATATTCATTTTAATCAATATCGGGATGAATCCCAAAGATGTGTGGAGTTAAGTAACATGAGCCAATTCATTGATACTATCCTCTTTCAAGACCTTTTGGCCTGTGATCCAAAAGAGGTCATAAGTAGAACCGGTGTCCAGTATGATGAGAAAAAGGGTATCTATCGGTTGGATATCTGGGAAAGATCCTATGAGGTGATGCCGGAACAATCCAGGATAACCCCACTGGGGGAGGGGCCGGACACCTATCGGGATTATTTGTACCTGTTCATGCTCCATTATCTTATGAAAGCCAAAGCGATTCCTTTGTCCGGGCAGTGGGTGTCTGAAAAGGATATCACTGGGGGGGCGGCCTTTTTCAGAGGTCCCCATACCCTGCCGACCCAGATTTTGGCCCATGCCTTTGGCGGGGATCTTGCGGGGTTTTTAGATGCAGGCAACAGACTTGGCGGCACCCCCCTTGCCATGGCTGATGCTGCCTTTTCTTTTTCGATTACCCCACGGATTCCCGTGGCGGTCCTTTTATGGGTGGGGGATGACGAGTTTGAAAGTGAGGCAAAGTTGCTGTTTGACAAAACCATTGAACAGCATTTGCCCCTGGATATTATCTATGCCCTGGCCGTGGAAATCTGTCATGCCTTTTGAACAACAGAATCGTTTACTGGAAGAAAAGGTCAAGGCCCTCCAGG
>CAXHYW010000074.1:0-10633 GCA_964021475.1 uncultured Desulfobacteraceae bacterium
GTGTCAACCGTTTAGGCCGGAGACAGAAACAGAATACAGACAGGATCATTGTCAATTATTGCATGGAAGTTTTTTTAAAGGCATCAGGATTTCTGTTATAGGTTTTTGGATCAATATCCACGTTAAAAGCGCCCGGGATTCCTTGATGGTTTTTAGCGTTTGATCGCAAAAATTGGACTTTTTCAGCAATCCCCCGGCAATCCCTGCATTGGCTGGGGTGAACAGACTACACAGCGGTTTTTTTTATCCTGCGGTGCCAGGAATGACCTTGATGGAGCGATTTTTTTAAAAATTTAACGTATTTGCCTTGGGTACTATGGATGATCCATTTACACGGCTGTTTATCATGGGTATAATGACGGGCTTAATGAGTGAGAAAAATTTTAATAGATATAACAGGAGCCAAAAAATATGACCGAAATGCCGGGTATAAAAGGGTTTAAATTTGCCGGGATCCCTGCCGGGATCAAAAAAAATGGTCGAAGGGACCTTGGATTGATATTTTGTGAAACACCCGCCACAGCAGCGGCCTTGTTTACCCGGAATCATGTGGTGGCAGCACCGGTAATTATAGGTAAAGAAACTATTAAAAATGGAAAATGCCAGGCCGTGTTGGTAAATTCTGGCAATGCCAATTGCTTTACCGGAAGCCTAGGTGTTTTGGATGCCAGAGAAACGGCGCGTCTTGTGGCAAAAAATTTTGATATTCCCGAAGATCTGGTTATGGTTTCTTCCACCGGTGTTATCGGGGCGCCATTGCCCATGGACCGGTTTAAAACAGGGATTCCCCAATTAAAAGAACAGATCTCTTTTGATCTATTGGAAGATTTTGCCCAGGCCATTCTCACAACAGACACCTGCCAGAAAATTGCCAGGCAAAACGGCAGCATTGAAACCCCCCAGGGAGTTAAACAATTTTCAATACTGGGAATAGCCAAAGGGTCTGGCATGATCCGCCCGGATATGGCCACCATGCTGGCCTTTGTGTTGACCGATGCTGACATCAGTGCAAAAGATCTACATGCAGCGATTACCGCAGCCAATGCAAAATCGTTTAACCGGATTACCGTGGACGGAGATACCAGTACCAATGATACCCTTCTTTGCCTTGCCAATGGTGCCAGCAATACAGGTATAAACGATGATGCTGGCTTGACGATATTTCAGAACCTGTTAGAAAAGGTCTGCTTTGATTTGGGTAAAATGATTGTCAGGGATGGGGAGGGGGCGACCAAGGTGGTTCAGATCACTGTAAGGGGTGCCGGAACACAGGACGATGCCTTTAAAGCCGCCCAAGCCATTGCCCATTCCAATTTGGTTAAAACCGCCATTTATGGAGAGGATCCCAATTGGGGGAGGATTACGGCTGCTGCTGGCCGGTCGGGTGCATTTGTTGATCCGGATAAAATGGATCTGTATTTTGAAGAAATTGCCTTGGTAATAGGGGGCTGCTGGCAGGGAAAATCGGCAGAAAAACAAGCTGCCCAGATCATGAAAGCCCCGGAAATTAATATGGTTCTTGATTTAAATCTGGGGGATAAAACCGACAGTTTTCTCTTCTGTGACTTCAGTGAAGATTATGTTAAAATCAATGCAGATTACAGGTCCTAACCATGCGATTGCAAAAATTTATAGCCCATGCCGGTATCTGCTCCAGACGAAAAGCGGAAACCTTTATTCTGGAAGGAAGGATAAGGGTGAATCAAGAGACGATAATTACCCTGGGAACCCAGGTGGATCCTGAAAAAGATCAGGTCTTTTTTGACAATAAACGGGTTAATCCGCCCGATATTTCGGAAGGCTTCACCTATATTGCTGTGAATAAACCCCGGGGAGTGATCACCTCCTGTTTCCAAAAAAATGCCAAGATCATTCTGGATCTTGTGCCCATCAAAAAAAGGGTTTACCCCATCGGTCGTCTGGACAAGGACTCTGTGGGCCTGGTTCTGCTTACCGATGATGGGGAACTTCATAACCGTCTTTCCCATCCTTCCCACAACCATGAAAAAGAATATCTGGTAAAAACCAGATCCCCTCTGACGGATCAGCAATTAACAACCATGGCAAACGGAATCGTCATTGAAGGGGAAAAAACAAGAAAAGCCAGGGTCAGGCGCATAGCAGTTAATGAATTTTCAATCATTTTAAAACAGGGAAGAAACCGGCAGATCCGGAAAATGGTAGAACACCTCCACACCAAGGTTGATACCCTCAAACGAATCCGAATGGCAAATATCAACCTTGGTGGGTTGAAAGAAAGTGGCTGGCGTTATCTGACACCCCAGGAGATCAAGGGCCTAACCCTGGCTAACTCAGAGATCTGAGGCCGATGCTCTTTTTTATTTTATCCAGGAAGGGGGCTGAATATCCGCGTGCCTTGATAGCCCCTTCTTGTAATATGGCTTCGATATCAGAAGGGTTTTTGATCAGTTCATCATAACGGCTTCTGGGTTCTTTTAATATTTCATTGATATATTCAAACAATTCGAGCTTCATGGTTCCCCAAGCAATACCCTGGGCATAACGCTGTGCCATGGTCTTTGTTTCCGATTTAGTTGCAAAGGCCTTGTATATTGAAAAAAGCGTACAGGTATCGGGGTCTTTAGGCTCATCGGGCCCCAGGGAATTGGTGGCAATTTTCATGATCATTTTACGTAGCCGCTTTTCCGTATCAAACAAGGGAATAAAATTGTTATAACTCTTGCTCATTTTTCTTCCGTCCAACCCTGACAGAACCGAAGAAGATTCATCCACAACCACCTCAGGCAGGATAAATAATTTTTCATATTGATGGTTAAAACGACCAGCAATATCGCGAGTCATTTCAAGGTGCTGAATCTGATCCTTTCCCACGGGTACTTTTCTGGCATTGAACATGAGAATGTCGGCGGCCATGAGAATGGGGTAAGAAAACAACCCCATGGTGATGCCCTTGTCCGGATCCTGATCCGCTCCATTGTCCTGGACAGCCGCTTTATAAGCATGGGCCCGGTTCATTAATCCTTTTGCGGTTAGACAGGTTAATATCCATGTTAACTCGGGAATTTCTGGGATATCAGACTGACGGTAAAAAACACAATTTTCGTAATCCAATCCCAGGGCGATCCAGGCAGCTGCAATTTCAAGGGCAGATTGTTCTCTTTTCTTCGGATCATGATTTTTGATAAGAGAATGGTAATCCGCCAAAAAATAATAGGAGGTCAGATCCTTGTTTTTACTGGATTCAACGGCGGGGCGGATGGCCCCGACATAATTACCCAAATGGGGGGTGCCGCTGGTGGTAATACCGGTTAAGAAATCTGCATTTTTCATTTATATTCCTGTCATCATAAGGGTGTTAATTAAAGATATTTAAAACACAAAGAAATATCAAAAACCGCTGTTTTAATCAATCAATTTGTTTTCTATAATATATTGGGTGACAAATGAAGTTTCCTCTTCCTGAGTCGCAAGTTTTTGGTCCAATTTTTCGTTGATAATCAGATTTGAAATCTTTGTATACACAGGGCCCGGTTTGATTCCCATCCTTTTCAAATCTTTGCCGCAAAGAATCGGCGTCACATATCTGTGGCGGGTATAAAAATTGGAAATAGCTTTTCTGACCGCTTCATTTTTGGTTAGGGCCATCATATACAAGATGAACTCAGTGTCAAAATTTATGAGCCCCCAATACAATTCCTGGCGGGTTAAGGGGTAGGCTGTTTCAATTAGTGCCAATCTATTTTCCGCCGTATATCTTTTCTCAATCAGCAGGATCTTTTCTTTTACCGGTATCATCAGCCGGTGGCAAATTTGATCACACACCAGATGGGAACAGCGGTTTAAAAGGGCCATAAAATAAACCGCCCACCGAGGATAGGGTTCATCTAAATACAGCAGGTCATGCCAGGTTAATGATTTGTTCACCGATTCAAATAATGCATAGGTGCTAGGGGTTATCAGCAATTGATTATGTAAGATTTTTTCAAGGCCATAGGATTGCATGGTGTGAATGGCGGGAATGGGATTGGCTTCTCCAAAAATTTGTTTTAGTTCGGACAGGACCCGAAGGCCGCTCAAATGCCTGAAGCAATCAATTTTTACGGCATTTTTAATCAGGGTGGAGGTTACCTTTCCAATAGCAAATCCAAATCGATTTGCAAATTTAATGGCCCGAAATACCCGGGTCGGATCTTCCACAAAACTTAAATTGTGGAGGGTTCGGATGGTTTTGTCCTTTATATCCCGTATTCCTCCAAAATAATCGATCAGGGTCCCGAAACTCTTCTGGTTCAAAGAAAGCGCCAGGGTGTTGATGGTAAAATCCCGACGGTCAAGATCTTTTTTGATGGAACTGTTTTCAACAATGGGAAGCGCTGCCGGCGTGGCATAATATTCCACACGGGCCGATGCCACATCCACCTTAAATTTATCGGGAAAGACGATCACGGCAGTGCCAAATTTCTTATGGGTATTGACCCGGCATCCTTGCTGTCCGGCATAAAATTTTGCAAAGGCAATCCCATCGCCTTCCACCACAATATCAATATCTTCAATATCCCGATCCAGCATCAAATCCCGGACAAATCCACCGACAACATAGAGGTTCACTCCAAAAGTGTCCCCCGCAAGACTAATACTTTTCAATAGTTTTTTTGTCTGGGGAGAGAGTCTGTTTTCAAGCAAATTTTCTATGTGACGTTTTTTGACCGGTTGTTTTTGTGAAACCTGGGCCGGGGTGTGGGATACTTCAAAATGATGCTGAACAAGATAATTGAGCAGATCGGTCCGGGTGATGACGCCTTGTATGTTTTTACCATTCATGACCGGTATAATCCGCTGCTTGCCTTCCAAAATTTTGGACTCAATTTCAGCTACATCCGCATCCAAGGAAACAACTTTAGTTTCTGAATTCATGTATTCACAAACCGGCTGCCTAGCCAATTGATGAAATACCAATTTTTCCACTACCTGCCGGGTGATATATCCTTCATAGGATTCACAGGATTCATCCACAACCAATAGGGTATTGATATTATAGCGGGTCATCATTTTCCCCGCATCTTCACAACTTTCATGGGGGGCGATGGTAATGGCAGGAGACGACATAAGGGTTTTGGTTACCTTAATGCTTTTAACTTTGTGCTCTAACTTTTCAAGAAGCAACATTTCTACCTGGGGCAGGGTTTGGTTGTCAATTCTGGCAGAGGCAGCATAGGCATGTCCGCCACCTCCCAATTCAGACAAAATCTTCCCCACATCCACTTCCGGTATTCTGTTTCGGGCGATAATGTCGATCTTGTTCCCCATAAGAACAATGGCAAAGAAAATCTCCAGGTTCTCCATTCTAACTATTTTCTGGACAATGGAGGCAAGATCCGAAATATATGAGGGAGAAGAAATGGTAGAAATATTTACTTCAACTCCGTTGATTCTATGAACACGCATCTCGTTGAGCAATTCATTGAGCCAGGTTACCTGTTCTGCTTTAATTTCCTTTACCACCAGACTTGCAATGGTGCTTAAACTGGCACCGCAGGAAATCAGAAAACCTGCCTGGATGAAATCGGCCTGGGTTGTGGAAGAATGGGTAAACGATCCTGTGTCTTCATAAATTCCAAGGGCCATTACCGTTGCCTCTTCAGGCGTTAAACTGATTTTTCGGGTCTGTATAATTTCACTTAAAATAGTGGTGGTAGCACCTACTTGTTTTGAAATATCCACATCGGCCTTTATATCTCCCTCCATTGCGGGGTGATGATCATAGATCTCAATGACTAACTCTTTTTTTTCCAAGAGATCCGAGATCATGGTCAGCCGGTTTTTGCGCCGGGTGTCAACAATAACCAGGGTGGATACTTCTGAGAAATCAATACAAGCCGGATCAGCCATATTGAACAGATAACTCATTGAGCTGATAAAAAAATCCCTCAGGCTTTTTTCCTGGGACCCGGGAAAAATAATAATCCCGTCCGGGTAAAGTTTTTGTGCGGCCAGCATGGCGCCTATGGCATCAAAATCCGCATTCACATGGCTGGTAATAATGGTGCTGGCCTTAACGATTTTGTTTTTTTTACTCAAAAATCAACTCCTGTTGAAATAAATTGGTGAAATTTATATAGTATATCTGTTTGGATTTTACAAATGTTGTGATTCTGGTATACTTAGATTTTGTACCATCTGCGGTATTAAAACTTTAAAAAGGAAGTGTTATGGCCGTCGTATATGAATGGAAAGGGAAAAACCCAAAAGGCAATAAAGTAAAGGGCGAAATGGAAGCCGAAAGTGTCGAGCAGGTGCGCTTAAGCCTCCAGAGAAGAAAAATAAGTCCCACCAAGGTCAAAAAAAAACCCAAAGACCTCTTCGAAAACATTGCCTTTCTCCAGCCCAAGGTAACGGAAACAGATGTCATCATATTTTGCAGACAGTTTTCCACCATGATTGATGCTGGCCTTCCTCTGCTTCAATGCCTGGATATTTTACAGGCCCAGCAGGAAAATCCGACCTTTAAAAAGAATCTGAAAAAGATTAAAGAATCCGTTGAATCTGGTGAAACCTTTGCCGATGCGCTTAAAAAATTTCCAAAAGTCTTCAATGAATTGTTCGTCAACATGATTGCAGCAGGGGAGGCCGGGGGAATATTGGATGTCATCCTGGGCCGTTTGTCTGCCTATATGGAAAAAATGGCAAAACTCAAAAAACAGGTCAAAGGCGCCATGACCTATCCTGCTATTACGCTTGCTGTCGCTGTTATTGTGGTGGGAATTATTCTGGTATTTGTCATTCCGGTATTTGAAGAGATGTTCGCAAGTTTTGGTTCGGCCCTGCCGTTACCGACCCAGATGATAGTGATCATGAGTAACTTTGTGATTGGTAATATTTTGTATATCATTATTGGCCTGGTTGGGACAATGTTTCTGCTCAAGCGTATCTATGCCACCCAAAAGGGTAGGGTATTCATGGATGGCCTTTTTCTGCGCTTACCGGTCATGGGAATTCTCATCCGAAAAGTGTCAGTGGCAAAATTCACCAGGACCTCCAGCACCATGATGACCAGCGGTGTTTCAATCCTGGAAACTCTGGATATTGTCGGTAAAACATCTGGCAATAAAATTGTGGAATTTGCCATACAAGATGTTAAAATTGGTATTTCCGAAGGCCGGTCCATGGCCGATCCCCTCCTGGAAAGCGGGGTATTTCCCTCCATGGTGTGTTCCATGATCGCCGTGGGTGAATCCACCGGAGCCCTTGACACCATGCTTGAGAAAATTGCCGATTTTTATGATGACGAGGTGGACCAGGCAGTTAAAAATCTCACCGATATGATTGAACCCTTTATGCTGGTTTTTTTGGGGGTGGTGGTAGGCGGACTTGTCATTGCCATGTACCTTCCCATTTTCTCAATGGCAGGCGCCATTGGATAACCGGGTTTCAACCCACTCGTTTCAGAAGAATTCCGATCTTTATGTCCAGATAAAATGGATCATCCTTGCCAGGGTTGTCTTTGCCATTGTGTTGATATTCTCCAGTCTGTTTTTTTCCACCAATGATAATTTATCCATCCTTGCCCAGCCCTTTTTATCTTTGTATAATATGGCCGCGGTTGTACTTATATTGTCCATTTTTTATATTTTCTGGTTAAACCGGCAAAAGAAACTCCTGGCACTGGCCTATTTTCAAACCATTTTGGACACTTTTCTGGTGACAGGCATTATTTTTGTGACCGGCAGTTTTGAGAGTGTTTTTACCTTTCTATATTTGTTGGTCATCATCTATGCATCCATGCTCTTGCTCCAAAAGGGCAGTTTTGTTATGGCCACCTGTTCAAGTCTTCAATACGCCCTGTTGATCGAATTGGAGTATTATAGGATTATCCCTCAGTTTCTGGGACAATACCCCATTTCTCTGACCATTGATCAAAACCAGATTATCTACCGGATTATCATTACCATTTCCGCTTGCTTTGCCGTGGCAATTCTTAGCAGCATCCTCTCCCTCCAGCTCAAAAGTGCCAGACAGGATTTGAAAATCACCCAGGAACACCTCAAGCGCGTGGAAAAGATGGCAGCTATGGATGAGATGATTTCAGGGATTGCCCATGAAATCAAAAACCCGTTGGCCTCCCTTTCAGGATCCATTCAATTGCTTAAAGAAGACACCCTTTCCGGATCCTATCAGGATAAACTCATGCAAATAATTCTCAGGGAAACCGAGCGTCTTAAGCAAATCACCAACGATATCAGGCTATTTTCCAAACCCAGCATCATAAATGCAAGCATGGTGGATATGACCCAGGCAATTAAAGACGTTGTGATCCTGTTTTTAAACACTCCGGAATGGAAAACACGGATCCAGATTACAACAAAACTTGAACGAGATCTTTTTGTCATCATTGATCCGGTTCATCTAAAACAAATTTTATGGAATCTTGTCAAAAATGCCGCGGAATCCATAGAAAACAAAGGTAAAATCACCATCGGGCTGAATTCACCCAGAAATAAGCGAATTTATTTAACCATCAAGGATAACGGCTTGGGAATTGACTCTGTAAACGCCAACCATATCTTTGATCCTTTTTATACAACAAAACCAGAAGGAACTGGCCTGGGTCTCTCCATTATTCATCGAATTATTGATACCTATGAGGGAATGATAGATTTCGAATCAATTCCCGGTAAAGGAACCATTTTTACCCTTATTTTTAAAAATGCCACCCCCTTTAATGGTCACACTACAAAATTTTAGTCCAACAACAAAATCTTGACAAGTCTTGGTAAATCAGGATATTTACTTATGTTTTGGCATCTAATTTAATATTGGGTTTAAGGTTGAATCATTTGGATAAAAGATTTTCAGCTATATTAAACCTAAAATAACTATATGAAAGCATTGAGGCTATGGATAAAATAAGCAAGCTGTTACAGGTTCGAAAAGAGAAGATAAATCAATTACAGGAAAGCGGGGTTTCCCTCTATCCCAATGATTTTAAACCCTCTAATTCCATCTTGGAAATTAACAAAGCACTTGTTGATGAACCCGGGGCATTTGGCGAGGAAGGCCGACAAGTTAGTTTGGCTGGCAGAATGATGGCCATTAATAAAATGGGAAAATCTTCCTTTATTCGATTTAAAGATGGATCTAACCAGATGCAAGCCTATATCCAAAAGGATAGGGTGGGAGATGAGATCTATGCCATTTTCAAAAAACTGGATATAGGCGATTTTGTGGGGTTGTCTGGCCCTTTGTTCCAGACAAGGACTGGGGAGTGGACTCTGCTGGCTTCAGAATTCAAACTGCTATCAAAGGCCGTCCGGCCCCTTCCTGAAAAATTCCATGGAATTAAAGATCCTGAAAAAAGATATCGCCAGCGCTACCTGGATCTGATCATGAATGAACACTCCCGGAACATTTTCCTGAAACGCAGTCAGATTGTGGCTGCCATGCGCAAATTTTTTGAAGGAAAAGGATTCATGGAGGTTGAAACCCCCATGATGCAGCCGGTTGCAGGTGGTGCTGAAGCCACCCCTTTCAAAACCTGGCACAATGCACTGGGAATGGAACTTTTCCTGCGGATTGCACCGGAGCTATATCTGAAACGGTTGGTGGTTGGCGGATTTGAACGCGTATTTGAAATCAACCGGAATTTTAGGAATGAAGGGGTTTCAGCCCGGCATAATCCAGAGTTTACCATGGTGGAGTTCTACCAGGCCTATGCCACCTACGAAGATCTCATGGATCTGACCGAAGAGATGTTTGAATCCATCGCCATGCAGGTAAACGAAACCACTCAAATTCAATATCAGGGTGAAACCCTGGATTTTTCAAAGGGATGGAAACGAATTCCCATGATTGAATCCCTTTCAGTGATTGGCGGTATGGACCCTTCCATTTTAAATGATAGCCAGGCCCTGTTAAAATTTGCAGGGGAGTGCAATATCCCGCTCGGTAAACAGGATGGAAAAGGAAAAATCATCACTAAATTGTTTGATGCCCTGGTTGAGCCCAAACTGATTCAGCCCACTTTTATAACGGGATACCCTGTTGAAGTGTCGCCTCTTTCCAGAAAATCCGATACTGATCCAGAACTTACCGATCGGTTTGAACTCTTTATTGCCGGAAGGGAAATCGGCAATGGATTTTCTGAAATCAATGATCCCCAGGACCAGTATGATCGATTTAAAATGCAGGCTCAGCAACGGGACGAAGGGAATCCGGAAGCCCATATAATGGATTCTGAATATGTGGAAGCCCTTGAATACGGCATGCCGCCAACAGCTGGAGAAGGCATCGGTATCGATCGATTGGTCATGCTGTTGACCGATTCTGCTTCCATCCGGGAAGTGATCCTTTTCCCCCATATGAAACAGAATAATTAAATTCAATGGGTGTTGAATTTTTCATAGCGGGAAAATACCTGAAAGCCAAAAGGAAAGAGGGATTTATCTCTCTTATTACGTTTCTGTCCGTTGCAGGTGTCACAGTGGGGGTCATGGCCCTTGTGGTGGTTATCGCTGTTATGAGCGGAGCTGAAACCCAGTTTCGAAAGCAAATCCTGGGACTTGAGCCTCATATACTGATAATGAATTACAAAGGCAGTTACGAGATCGGAAGAGCGTCGGGTAGGGAAAGAGTGTGCCCCTATGTGTAGATCTCG
>CAXHYW010000075.1:0-10535 GCA_964021475.1 uncultured Desulfobacteraceae bacterium
TTTTGGTCTCTTCCAGCAATTTGATCATGGTGGCATCATCCACCCTGAAATCATAAACCATGAAGATTTTAAAACTGGGGGTGCCGTATTCCAGGATGGCATCGCGGATCTCGTCAATGACTTCCGGGCGCGGGTCCGTGATGGCAGGATGAAGGGAATAATCAACCGCCACCTTCCCTTCGGCCCAGGATTGTTTTCTTTCCAGGGCCTGTTTGATGGACTCCCCTTTTTGCTGGATATCAAAGTCAACCACAGCGGTGACACCGCCGCAGGCAGCGGCAATGGTGCCGGTTTCATAGTCATCCTGGGCATGGGTGCCCATGAAGGGCATGGCCAGATGGGTGTGGGGATCAATGGCGCCGGGCAGCACATATTTACCGGTGGCATCCACAATCGTTTCGGCGGTATAGGCAAGGTCGCTACCGATGGCTTTTATTTTGCCGTTTTCAACATATACGTCAGCTATATAAGAGCTTACGGACGTGACAACCAATCCATTCTTTATTAAGACAGACATCTTTTGCCTCCTTTCTTAAGATTGTTTAAACGGTTGATAGTTCAGCTTATCTTCCAGATCCTTGCCCATGACAACAGCCTCTTCTCGTTTCCAGGTACTGGGCATCTCTTTATAAGAGATGATATCGCAGATGGGGCAGACAAAACTGCAGATCATACAGCTTAAGCATTTATTTTCATCAAGAACAGGGCGTCTTTTTACCCCGTCCCACTCCAGGGCAAACCCCCCGGCATCCTTGCAAACCGTATAACATTGGCCGCATCCCACGCATTTTTCCAGGTTGTATTCGGCACGTCCCTGGCGTTTCAGATCAAATTTATCAGTGGTCTTTAAATTGGGCAGGGCCCGTCCCACAAGATCTTCCATTTTGCAGATTTCTTTTTCAACCATGAAATCAGTGATCCCTTCGATCATGTCTTCCACAATGCCGTATCCATAATGGATAATGCCCGTTGTGACCTGGATGGTGGAGGACCCCAAAAGGATATACTCCAGGGCATCCACCCATGTTTCAATGCCGCCGATACCGGACAGGGGCAGTGATAATTCTTCGCACTTGGCCATCTCAGAGATAAACCGCAACCCGATGGGTTTGACCGCAGGTCCCGAGGTGCCGCTGATGGATCCCATTCCAAATACATTGGGTTTGGGGGTAAGGCAGTTCAGGTCAATCTGAGAAATCCCGCTCACCGTGTTGATGGCGGATATGGCGTCGGCACCTCCTTGTTTTGCATAAAGTGCCGGTTCGTTCATGTCTGTTATATTGGGGGTCATCTTGGCAATAACCGGTATGGAGACCACTTGTTTTACCGTGGCGGTAAATTTTTCAATGAGATCAAAGGCTTTGCCCACGTGGTGGCCGGCGCCTTCCACAGACATATGTGGGCAGGAGAAATTTAACTCCAGCATGTCGGCCCCATTGTCTTCGGAAACCTTGGCCAGATAGGCCCACTCATCATTGGAAAACCCCATGATGCTGGAGATGAGCACATGCTCCGGGTAGGTTTTCTTTAAATACAAGAAATCCGCCAGATTGTCTTTCAAGGACCGGTCGGAGATCATTTCAACATTTTGAAGTCCCACCAGTTTTTTATTGCCATAGTCCAATCCGGTCATTCTAGGAGAGGGGTGAATGATGGGGGTGGTGTCGGAGTTCAAGGTTTTAAACACCACACCGGCCCATCCGGCCTCAAAGGATCTGGCCACCATTTCGGCCGAGTTGGAAACAGGAGAGGAGGACAGAAGAAAAGGGTTTTTAAATTTTATGCCGCAAAAATCAATGGATAGATCGATATCGTTTTTATTCATCCGAACCCCTCCTTTGTTGCAAATAGCTGTCCATGGTGTGGGCAGCTGTTTTTCCATCCTGAACCGCATTGACCACAAGAGAGGGGCCACGGACGATGTCTCCCCCGGCAAAGATCCCTTCCTTTGAGGTCTTGCAATCAATAAGGGAGGCGGCAATTAATTTTTTTTCATCAATTTTCACCCCGGGATAGGCCTTGTCTGAATCGTCAAAGGCTTTGTTTCCAATGGCCTCCACAACCAGATCAATTCCCAGGGTCCAGTCGGAGTTATTGACCGAAACGGGAGAGCGTCTTTGATCCCCCTTTGCGGGTGCCAATTGGGTCCGGGTCAGGGTAATCCCGGTGAGCTTGCCAGATGAATCTATAACAACCCCCTTGGGCTGGTTGAGGATCAGAAAATGGACATCGCTTTCAAGGGATTCAATGCGTTCGTCAGCTTCTGCAGGCATCTGATTAAAGGATCTTCTGTAGATCAAATAGACATCTTCTGCCCCAAGGATTTGCGCGTAGCCAGCACAATCCATGGCAACGGATCCGCCGCCGATGACGGCCACCCGTTTTCCTTTCACCTGGTCTTTTACAAGATCTGGCTGGCCCTTGTGTGGGCTGGATAAAAACTCCACGGAATTTAGGACCCCTTTGGGATTTTCGTCAAAAATACTGACGGCATCCCAGAGACCCGTTGCGATGAAAACCGCGTCAAATCCTTTTGAAAGAAGCGCTTCTGCCTCGCCTATCTGCCTGATGGGATGATTGCATTCAAATTTTACCCCCAGATCGATGATATCTTGCAGTTCCTCTTTCAAATAGTCTTTGCTGAACCGATGGGAGGGAACCCCGTACCGCAGGACCCCTCCGGGTTCCGCCATTTTTTCAAAGATGGTGACCGGATACCCGCGTTTGGCAAGCTCGGCACCGCAGCTCAAACCTGCCGGGCCCGATCCGATGATGGCCACCTTTTCCTTGGTGGGTTCTTTGGGTTCAAAAACCTTGAACCCGATTTCCCTGCCGTGTCTGACAAGAAATTCCTGGATCTTCCCAATTTCTATGGGGCGGTCCAAGAGACTTGCGGCACATTCTTTTTCACAAAGCCTTGCCGTGGGGCATAAGATACCACAGGCGCCCCCCAGGATATTATTTTCCTTGATGGTTCGAATGGCGCCTTTGATGTTTTGCATCTTAAATTTCTTGATAAATCTGCCCGGGTCTGTATTGGCAGGACACCCCTTGGAACAGGGCGCATCGTGGCAAAGCAGACATCGGTCTGCTTCTGCCAGGGCCCGGCTGAAATCATATCTTTTGTTCATAAACGCTCCTTTTCCTAGGATGAGAATTCTGAACTTCTTGAGGCGGCAATACCGGTACTGACAGTTTGTTCATCTGCAATGGTCAATGCTTTATCCAGGATATGGATGGCCTTGTCTATCTCTTCTTTGGTGATAATAAGGGGGGGCGCGATCACCAGGTTATCATACCAGGCAAGGATATACAGACCGTTTTTAAAACACTCGGCAGCCACTTTTCCCGTCATGAGTGGGGCACCGGTCAGCTTGTCCTGTTTGACATTAAAGGCTTCTTTGGTCTTTCTGTTCTTGACCAGTTCAAATCCCCATAAATGGCCCATACCCCTGACATCGCCTACGCATTCGTGTTTGTCTGCTAATTTGTATAGTTCCGCCTTCAGGTGTTCACCGCCTTCAGAGATAATCCCGGCCGCTTCTATCCGTTTGTATTCTGCAATGGCCGGGGGAATGGCGGAAAGGGATAGGGCATGGTAGGCATAGGTATGGCCGTGGCAGAACATTTCATCTTCAAAAAAATCGGCCACCTTGTCCGAGGCTGCTGTGATTCCGATGGGGGTATAGGCTGAGGTTACGCCCTTGGCCGTTGTCATGATGTCTGGTTTGACATTCCAATGGTCCATGGCAAATTTTTTGCCGGTTCTATACCATCCGGTCATTACCTCATCGGCAATCAGGAGCACATCATTCTCATCACAGATTTTCCGGATCAGGGGGAAATACTCCGGGGGCGGCACAATCCGGCCGTTGGTTCCCACAATGGGCTCCACAATCATGGCTGCCACATTGCCGTCCTCTTTGATCATGTAATCAACATAGCGGGCACATTGCATGTCACAGGAGGGATAGGTCTGACCCATGGGGCAGCGGTAACAATAGCAATCCGGTGCAAAACAGACCCCTTCCACTGTATACCGGGCCCGCTCGGTGAGGATTCTTCTTGGGTCTCCGGTAAAGGCCATGCCGGCCGAGGTGGCCCCATGGAAGGAATGGTATCTTGAAATGATTTTATATCTGGGCGCCTGGGATTGACGGGTCATGACAAGGGCCCCATCGTTGGCTTCGGTGCCGCTGGTGGAAAAAAAGAATTTATTCAACCCTTCAGGCATCATGGATTGGATGGCTTCCAGCGCATCTATGGCAACCTCTGTGATGAACCCCGGTGCAATGTAAGGAAGTTGTTCCGCCTGCTTGATAATGGCTTCAATGATGGGCTTGTTTTTATGACCCAGACTGGAACAGATCAGCTGGGAAGAAAAATCAATATAGGGTTTGTCCTTATAATCGTAGAAATAAACACCTTCTGCATCTTTGATTAAAAGAGGTGAAGTCCAGGCACTTTGCTTATTCCAGGTACCAAATGTGTGTTTAGCCATCTCTTTTATTCTGTTTTCAATGTTGTTCATAGATCACCCCTTTGTATATCCTATTTTAAATAGTGTTTATCATATTGAGACGGGCAGTATGTTTTTTTGCCAATAATTTCAATGCAACACCCACTTCCGGCAGGGCTTTTATTTTAACGGCGGCGGTGATGTAATAATCTATGGATCGTTGTTCCAGTTTTTTTGCCGTTTCTAAAATGTTTGCCCCGGTCATGCCGATGCAAACATTGTCTTCAGTACAAAAGGGTGCCCGGATAAAATCCTGGATGGGTTCCAAAATCATCTCGGTTACATTTTCTCTTCTGGTTCTCTGGACAATGGCAATTAATTTTTTGCCTTCTTTGATGAATGATTCAATCAAAGCGGTTTGTTCGTCGGATTCTGTGAATTTGACGGCTTCTGAATAAAAGGCCATATCCTGGATTTCAAATCCTTCTGCAAAGGTTAATATGCTTCCAAAGCTTGTCAGCGGCATGGGTGTTTCTCCTTCAATAAATTAAAAATATCTGCCGTGCCCAGAGGCACGGCAGATATGAGTTGCTTATATCAGCTTATGCTTTAGAACCATCGTTCAATAACCACTTTGGTGTCTGTGAAGAACTGGAAGATTTCCTGTCCATGTCCCTTTACATCGCCATACATGGAGTTGCCTGCACCGCCAAAGGGGAAAAAACTCATGGGGGCTGCAATACCGATATTAACCCCAACCATGGAAGGGGTGACTTCGTATTTGAATTTACGGGCATCATTTCCGCTGCCGGTATAAATAGAGGTGGCATTGGCAAACTCTCTTGTGTTCACAAGATCAATCACCTCTTCCAGATTGCTGCACCGGACAATGGAAACAACCGGGCCGAAAATTTCTTCCCGGGCAATGGTCATGTCCGGGGTGACATTGTCAAAGATGGTGGGGCCTACGAAAAATCCATCCGGGTACCCGTCGACCTTAACGTCTCTGCCGTCCAGAAGAAGTGTGGCGCCCTCCTCAATTCCTTTTTCGATATAGGCCATGACTTTGTCTCTTTGGGCAGCAGACCCCACAGGTCCCATGCCGGTTTCCTGGTCAAGGCCGTCCCCAACTTTTATTCTTTTGGCGGCTTCAACAAATTTTTCGATGATTTCATCTGTCTTGTCTCCCACAGGTGATAGAATGGAGCCTGCCAGACACCGTTGGCCGGAACATCCGAAAAAGGAGGCCACAATGGAGGGCATGCCATCGTCGACATCAGCTGTGGGCATAACCGCAACAATGTTTTTGGCGCCGCCCAGGGCCTGGACCCGCTTGCCTGTTTCGCCGCAGCGTTTGTAAATATATTGGGCCGTCGGGGTGGCACCCACAAAGGAAACCCCTTCTATATCCGGATGATCCAGGATTGCGTTTACCACATCTCTTGAACCGTGTACCATATTGACCACGCCTTCGGGCAGACCGATTTCGTCAAGTATTTCCATGATTTTGGTCTGGGTCATGGGCACTTGTTCCGAGGGTTTAACCACATAGGTATTACCGGCAACAATGGCATAGGGCAGGAACCACCAGGCCACCATGGCAGGAAAATTATAGGGCACGATGGCGGAAAAAACGCCCATGGGCTGTCTGTGACCGTAGCAGTCGATTCCCGTTGCAATGTCTTCCAGGGTATAACCGGTCATCAGCGTTGTTACGCCGGTGGCATGCTCCACATTTTCGATCATGCGGCGAACTTCCCCCCGGGACTCATCAATTACCTTGCCCTGTTCCGTGGTAAGGATCTGGGCAATTTCTTCGAAATTTTCTTCAAAGGCATCTTTTAAACGGAAAAGATATCTGGCCCGTGACAGGGGCGGGGTTTTTCTCCAGGCAGGGAACGCTTTCTTGGCAGCCGCAACGGCCAAGTCAACATCTGCGGTGTTCCCATAGGGTACAATCGCAATCTTTTTACCGGTTGCCGGATTCCATACGTCGCCTGTGGCGTTTGATTGTGCATCTACCCATTCGCTATTAATGTAATTTTTTAATACTGGCAGGGACATTGGATCGGTCCTCCTATCTATTATAATTATATGTGGTTGTCTTTGAATAAACATCCTTCAAAGAAAGGTTTTTTTCTTTTACCCGCAGGGTTTCTTCCAGCTCATTGACATGGTTGAGCATCTCCTGGGCGGCACGATCTTCATCTCTGTCTTTTATTGCTTCATAAATTCTTTCATGGGCCGTTAGGATGATCGCAAGGTCATCAATCCCCACCTGAAATAATTCTTTATAATCCACCAGTATGTCTTCGACAAACTCCTGGAGCAATAAAATCAACGGGTTGTTTGTCTGTTCGGCAATTTTGGTGTGAAAGGCTATTTCGTCGGCAAGGGCCGCCTCATAATTTTTGGCTTTTATGTGCTTTCCGGCAGAAGTGTTCGTAGCCTTTAATTCCAGTATATCCTTGTCCGACATCTTCTGAACGGCAACCTTTGTGGCAAATGGTTCTAAAAGTTGCCGAACCATGGAAAGGTCTTTTATGGAAAGATTTTTGAAATAAAAATAGTTTAAAAGACCGAGTTTGGTAATGGACGCATCCACCTCAACCACAAAAGAGCCGCCTCCCATTCCTTTTCGGGTCTGGATTAGCCCCATGTGCTCAAGGGCTCGCAGGGACTCCCTCAGGGTTTGTTTGCTGATTCCAAATTGTTTGATCAACTCATTTTCAGAGGGGAGTTTATCCCCCGGCGCAAGCTTGCCCGCAATAATGGCGGTGTGAATCTGGCGAATAATTTGTTGGGTGATGGTGCTGGTTTGAATCTCAGAGAACATATTGCTTCCTTAGCTTAATATTTGACAAATCATACTAATTTTGAAATGAATGTCAAGAACAAATATTATAATATTATATAGTTTAAAAAAACAAGAACATCATAAAACTATAAAATTACTTGACTTTGAAATTTTAATTGGATAGTGATTTTCATAAACAGTATTCAAGATACTTAAAAAAATCGTCGAGGAGGAGCTTATCATGTCAAGGGTTGTTAAATGTGCGCATATTCAGATGTCAAACGCGCGATCCGAGGGTAGCGTCGCCCAGATCAAAGAAGCCATGATTGAAAAACATATCCCCATGGTCATTGAAGCCGGAGAAAAAGGAGTTCAGATTCTATGTCTTCAGGAAATTTTCTACGGGCCCTATTTCTGTTGCGAGCAGGATATCAAGTGGTATCAATCTGCTGAGTCCGTACCGGGCCCCACCACGGACAGGTTCAGTGAATATGCCAAAAAATATAAAATGGTGATCATTCTACCGGTTTATGAAGTCGCAATAGATGGGGTGTATTATAATACCGCTGCGGTGATTGATGCCGATGGTACCTATCTGGGAAAATTTAGGAAAATTCAAATTCCCCACACCTGGCCAGGATTTTGGGAAAAATTTTATTTTAAACCGGGTAACCTGGGGTTTCCTGTATTTGAAACCGCCTATGCCAAGATCGGTATTTATATCTGCTATGACCGCCACTTTCCGGAATGTGCACGGGTTCTGGCATTGAACGGTGCCGAGATCCTGTTTAACCCTTCGGCCACCACAACGGGAAAATCCCAGCATCTATGGGAGCTTGAACAACCGGCCCAGGCCGTGGCCAACGGGGTTTTTATCGGTGCCAATAACCGGGTGGGACTGGAAAAACCATGGGAGTTTGGCGAATTCTACGGCACCAGTTATTTTGTAGATCCCAAGGGAGAGTTCCTCGTGAAGGGAAGTACGGACAAAGATGAACTGGTTATGGCAGATCTTGATCTTGACCAAATCAGGGAAGTTCGGGACGGGTGGCAGTTTTTCAGGGACAGACGGCCTGAAATGTATGAAGATATCTGCAAACATCTTCCATAAAATTTGGGCATTCCTAGGTGATCAGCTATTAGCAAAGCGTTTCTCATAAACCTATAATGAATAAAGGAGATTGTATGAGCGAACAAGAATCTAGTGCGAGTAAAGGCGGGTGGATTTTATATCCCATCGGCAGTAAACCCAAATGGCCTTTGGCGATCCTACTGGGGCTTCAGCAATACCTGACCATGTTCGGTGCCACCGTGTTAATTCCCTTTATCATCGGCGGTGCCATCGGCATGCCCCCGGATCAATTGGCCTTGTTGATTTCAACCATGTTTTTTGCTTCCGGGATCTGTACCCTGATCCAGCAGTCTCCCCTGGGAAACCGGCTGCCGGTTATCCAGGGCGGTACTTTTTCTTTTCTAGGACCCGCTTTTGCCATCATCGGCATGGTTGCCGGGAAAAAACTGACAGGAGTTGATGTCTGGCAGATCCAGATGCAGGAACTTGCCGCAGCGGTAATGATTGCCTCCCTTGTGGAAATCGGTCTTGGATACTCCGGTATCATCGGCAAAGTAAAAAATATCATCAGCCCCATCGTCATCGGGCCCACCATCGCCATGATCGGTCTTGCTCTTTTTTCCATCGGCGCACCCTGGATGGCGACGAACTGGATTATTTCCTTGATTACCCTGATTGCCCTGATTCTATACTCCCAGGTTTTTTCTTTGAAATCCAAGGTGTTTATGATGTTTCCCGTTCTCCTGGCAATTCTCACCGGGTGGGTGGCTGCTCTTATCGCCACCGCCACCGGCATGATCGATCCTTCCAATGCCGCCTACCTGAAAACCGATCTCATCTCCTCTGCCGCCTGGTTTAGCCTGGAGCCCATGATGCCTTTCAAGTGGGGCTTTCCTGATTTCAGCAGCGCCACTTTGTGGGCGGGGGTATTTGGGATGCTGGCCGGATATCTGGCCTCCATGGTGGAGTCCATTGGCGATTATTATGCCTGTGCCAGAATTGCAGAAGCCCCGGTGCCCACCGAGAGAATGATCTCAAGGGGCCTGGGTGCAGAAGGGATTGGCTGTTTTATTGCCGGTATCCTCCAGACCGGAAACGGTACCACCACCTATTCTGAAAATATTGGGTCCATCGGGCTCACAAAGGTTGCCAGCCGTCGGGTTATCATCGCCGGTGCCATCGCCATGCTGATTATTCCCATTTGTGGGAAATTTGGTGCCAGCCTTGCAACTCTTCCAAAACCGGTTGTGGGCGCCATGTTTGTGGGACTCTTTGGGATGATCACATCTGTGGGTCTTTCCAATCTTCAAATTGTTAATCTCAACAATTCCAGGAACCTGTTTATTATTGGGCTTGCCTTCTTTTGCGGCTTAAGTGTTCCCTATCATTTTAATCCCATGCTCTCAGCCAATGCAGTTCCCCTTGTCTGGGGAACTGCCGGTACCTTTGTGAACACGCTGAGTAATATTTTTCAGGCTATCTTGACCACGGGAATGGCGGTTACCGCTATCATTGCCATCATCCTGGATAATTTTTTACCCGGGGCCACCCGGGCGGAAAGGGGCCTTGAAGCCTGGGAAAAAGATGCAACAGAAGAAGCATGGATCGAAGCAGAAAAAAAGTGGGCAGCCATGAAAGAGGGAGAAACCAGACCCTTATAAGTTGTTCATTCTCAGCCAGTAAGCCATATGAAAGTTATGGGTGTTAGCCTTTAATTGAGGGATAACCCCATAACTTTTTAACATTGATCAGTTTTTATCAGTACATTAAGGATACTAAAATTTAATTTACATGGAATTTATTTACCAATACCACGTTGTCATCATCAGCATCTTTTTTTTGTGTGTGATTGCCATTATGACCGGGCTGACCTATCGGGACAAACAATGGGTGAAAAAAAATTATAAAAAAGAAGATATTATTGCCCTTGGATTTGGTATCGTCTGTTACGGTCTTGATTCTGAAAAAGGAGCGCCCAAAAAGCATAAAGGGTTTTTATTGATTCACAGGGGCGGGGTGTTGTTTAAAAGTCGTTTTTCCGATATTTTGTATGACATCCTGGGCAACTCCATAAAAAAAGTTTATCATGGGGATTCACACAAAGGTGCCAAGCTTTATCAATCCGCTGTGAAGATTGATTTTTTAACCTCTGCTGAAAGCGATGATTCTGAAAGCGATGATTCTGAAAAGGTAGAAACCATTGCCTT
>CAXHYW010000076.1:0-10365 GCA_964021475.1 uncultured Desulfobacteraceae bacterium
CCACATATGCCTTGAACCTTGCCCCTGTTTCCTGGTGAAGCACCTGGTTGATCACATGGGATATTCTTTCGGGTGTTAACCTTTCAAGGCCATTTTCAACTGCCTCGTCTGTGTTCTTTTCAATTGGGTTTGTTTCATCACTCATGATTTTATCCTGTGTTCCATTTACGTAAAGATTTTACCAGTCCCTTGAATGGCGGACATTCCCAAATTCAGATCCGGTATAGGCCCGGGTAAGCGGGGCTGTTATCATGTGGGAGAATCTTGAAAACGGAATGATCACCAGCAAAAATTCACCGGACAATACGTGGGCCATGACCATCCATTTATATAAAAACAGTTGGTGATAGGCGAGAAATCCGGTCACAAAGGGCAGAAGAACCGCAAGTATCAGCAGGTGATCCTTAAGGGATGTCAGAAAACGAACATCGGCCACCCAAACTCTTCGAAGGGAGAAAAAAATAAGGGCAAAGATTATGGCAATGGTCAGAACATCGGCGGTTGTATCATGGATGAAAGGCCAGGTGACATTTATGGATTCATTGATCAAAACAATGTGGGACAAAAGAAAAATGGGCAAAATAAATAATAGAACATGAAACAGATAGGAAATCGTGTAATAAACCGGTCGTATCCTGGTACTCCTGGGGAAAAAGGGAATCAGCCAGGCAATAATGGATCTTAGGCTGTGCCTCACCGTGATATAGGAGAGAAGATAGCGCTCTTTTTCATGGACCTCTTTTAGGATGGTCATAAATTTAAATAAAAGTCCGAATATAAAAATAAAAGCCGATATCCAGACCATGGGACCCATGATAAACCCTATAATTGGATTCACGTTTGTCTCCTTTGCCAATGGTTCATCTGTATTAAGTTCTCCTTTGTATTTCTTTGTAGCTTAAGGGGGTTAAATGGATATGATCCTTCGTTTATAAATTCCTTTTTCAATCCCCTTGACCAGTATTTTGGATTGGTTGGGGCTGAAGACCGGAGTGGTCATAAAATCAAAATTTTTGGCAATGATCTTGTTATTTAAGGCCAGGTGATATTTTCCCTGTTTTTCAAGGACAACGGCCACAAGTGATCCGTCGGAACTGACTATTGGGGGAAACACTTTATCTGCCAAAAGTTTCCATCGGCTTTTGTTCACGGCAAGGTCCCAGTACCCTTTGTTTTTTAATACCGCCACCAGGCAAGACCCGTTGTCAGAATAAACAATATCGGAAATCATGGTATCACAATTCATGTTCCAGGCCCTATCATTGACGGCCACATCCCATTTGCCAAAAGAAGTTGCCACAATGGCGGCAACCTCATCGTTTGCAGGGCAGGGGGTGATTTTCCAGAGCTGGTCATACCCTTTTTCCCAAAGGGGTTCCCCATCTTTGAACAATCTCCAATTATCGGCCTGTCTCACCGGTGCCAGAACACTTCCCGAGTGAGAAAACTTAGGTTTCCACACCCCCTGAAACCTTCTGTCCCAAATGGTATCATTAACGGCAATGGTATAGGCTTCCCGATCCAGCCTTATTCCTGCGGCAAGATTCTCGCCTGTTGGGTCAAAACTGAGGTCCCAGATATTTAAAAAGGTTCTATTAAGAGCGCTGCCGTTAAGGGCAATGGAATAAAGACCTTGTTTAAACCCATCGACATCAGCCGCCTTCATGGGTGCCACCTGGACAACCGCAGCAGAGGTTCCGGTGTTTGACAAGGTCATGCCGGTGATGTTGGTATACTTATGATCCCAAGGCAGATCATCGATCACCATTCCATATTCTTCCTCTCTTTGAAAGGCAAGTCCCAGGTGTTTCCCATCCTTTGTGATGTGAAAATCCCAGATAAAATCGAACCTGCTGGACCATTCCCGGCCGTTTACCAAAAGTGTCCATTCTTCATCGGCACAGACAAAGGCTGAAAATCCGTTATTGGGGAGCGATTTCAGATTCCAGATTTTTTCATATTCAATTTCCCCGACCTCCCCGTTGACGCAGATCTTAAATGCCGCTTCATCAATATTAACGATACTGGCAATATTTTCTCCATCAGGGCTGATATTAAATTCTTCCACCCAGTTGAATCTTGTTTTCCATTCTCCAACGGGAATTTCTTTCAGATTTGTGTTCCAATCCCAGGACTGTTTTTCTTCCATGTTTTTCTCCGATCTGCCTTTGTCATTTAGATTTTCCCGTAGATTTTTCCACATTTGCAAAGGGTGTGCCATGTATGCACTTTGGGCAAAGGATATTCAAAAATCGTGTGAATTCAATGGATTGAAAAAAAATTGACTTTTGCTGTATCTTGAAATTGTTTATAATTGCACTCAATTGTAGCATCTCAAAGATCCAAAAATGCGACCTTTGCTGGAAATTCTATAGAGGGATGTCAGGATTAAATTTTTCTTCCAAACCTATTAACGCCGGGCGTCCCTTAAAAAACTTCCATTTAGTCGCATTTTTGCGACTTTGCCCTCTTGCGTGTCCGTTGTTTTTGGATGCGTATATTAAAAATAGGTGGGGGATCGATTTCACATCTAACTGAATCTAAGGCTTTTTCTTGTTTACAAGGACCCATAAAAAGGCCGGGCAAAAAAAAATGGCATGCTCCTTGCTGAAATATACACGTTGTTTAATTGCTTTGGAAAAAAGGAGAGAAAAAATGAATGATTTTTGGGATACACATTCTTTGCATTATCTTGAAATGGCTTTTGAAACAGGAAATAGGGAAAGTATTCAAAATCCGGATGGATATGGGAAAAGAACAGGAGAGTGCGGGGATACCATTGAATTTTTTATCATGGTGGACCAGGGGATATTAAACCAGGTTTCTTTTGAGGTCCAGGGCTGCATAAACACGGTCGCCTGTTCTAATACCGTGGTGAATCTGGTCCGAAATATTCAGGTTGATCAGGCCTGGGATGTTTCACCCGATCAGGTGGCATCTTTTTTACAAACCCTGCCCGATGACCATTTCCATTGCGCAGAGCTCGCTGTGGGGGCTTTCTATCTTGCCCTGTCAGATTATTCAAAAAAGCTAAAAGATCCGCCTCCTGGTGTTTGACAGACGGTTAAAAAAGCAAAATTTTAAATTTTGCTAAATTTTGGAATCATTCTAAATCCTTTTTGAATTTTCCATAAAAAAGTAAAAAAAACAAGATGTAAAAAAAAATCTTTCAAATATAAGTATCTGTATTTACAGTTCATGTTCTTTGAAAATTTATTTGGCATGGTTTCTGCTAATGTATACTGACAATTGTATTGATAATTGTATTGCAAAGGTTAAACCCGTTTTTTAAAGGTAATTGAGAAAAGATGAAACAAAACTCCCTTCACATCATGCTTATTGACAGCGATCAACATGTGCGTGATTCCCTGAACCTTTTTTTTGAGGGGAGCCAGACAGATTTTTTGATTTTTAAATCTGGCATAGAGGGACTCAATTCCCTGAAATACCAAAAGATTGATGTGGTGATTGCCGACTATTTTCTACCGGACATGGATGGAATCGAATTTTTAACCAAGGCCGCACAAATTCATCCAGATGCCACAAGAATTTTAATGGCCACCATGACCAACGATGAGATGGCGATGGGAATTGCGCGGACCGGAATTGATCAATTTATTGAAAAGCCGATTACAGTGGATTCTTTGGAGACGATTATCAAAGAATTGGAAATTATCAAGCGGTCTAGAAAGTGTCCGGGTGGGAAATTGAAGGAATAACCATCTGTGGTTTGTTTTATAAGCAGGTATCGAGATAGTTTTAATTAGGTGCATTATTGGGAGAATTGTTTTGGGGAATAATACCATTGATCAAAATTTATTCAAAGAAGTAAAAGAACTTGGCGCCAAGGACATGGAATTGTGCATGCAATGCGGAAATTGTGCCGCAACCTGCCCCTTGTCAACTGGTACCACAACGTTTCCGCGAAAGATATATAGGTATCTTCAGCTGGGGCTGAAAGATAAATTGCTGGAATCACCGGAACCCTGGCTGTGCTATTATTGCGGCGACTGCAATACCGACTGCCCCCGGGGGGCTGAACCTGCCGAGACGATGATGGCCACAAGGCGCTGGTTGACCACCCAGTTTGACTGGACCGGTCTTGCCCGTCTGTTTTATTCATCCCCCAAATGGCAGGTGGGTGCTTTCTTGGCCGTAACCCTGGCCATTGTTCTGCTGTTTGTCTTTGGCCACGGGGAGGTGATTACCGATCGGGTGGTTCTGAATTCATTTGCTCCCGTCCATTGGGTCCACATAGGGGACCAGATCATGTTTGGGATTCTCGGGGCCTTGCTCCTTTCAAACGGATTTCTCATGTATCGGGGGATCATGCAGGGGACCAAGATTCCCCTTAGGCTGTACCTGACCCAGGCCCCCATCTTTTTGCTCCACTATCTGACACAAAAAAGGTGGCGCAAGTGCGGGACCGGGCCCAGTAGTCGATGGATACGGCATTTCTTCCTGTTTTCAGGTTATGTCACCATGGAAGTGCTCATCATCGGTTTCCTTGAGGCCTTCCAGACAGATATTGTCCATCCCTTTTGGCATCCCACGAGAATATTTGGTTACTATGCCACCATCTCCATCATGCTGGTTTCAGGCAATATGTTGTACAGCCGGTGGTATTTAAAGGAAGAAAAGCTTCATAGGTATTCGGATTTTACAGATGTCTTTTTTCTGATTTTGTTATTTATCACGGCTTTTACCGGAATTTTGGTGCATTTTTTCCGTCTGGCCGAATGGCCCATTGCCACCTATTCTATTTATTCACTCCATGTGGGCATCGTTGTGGGCATGCTCAGCATCATGCTTCCCTTTGGTAAACTCTCCCATCTTTTTTACCGGCCCCTGGCTATTTTTCTGACCACCTTAAAAGAAAAGGCTGTCAAAGAATCCCAGGTTGATTTTGAGACCGTGACAAAGGATGTGGGGGATAATTTCATGAGTTGCATGCAGTGTGGCACTTGCTCAGGGGTCTGTCCCTGGAGTCAGATTGCCTATTTCAGCCCCCGGCAGATACTTCGGAACATCAGCCTTGAAACCTGCACCCAGGCAACAGTGGATACCGCGTCCTGGGATTGTGCCACCTGTGGGGCCTGTGTGGACAATTGCCCCCGGGGCATTGAAATAATTGATTTGGTAAAATCAGTCCGTTCCCAAACGGTTGCGGCCAAAAAACTTCCCAAAATGTTTGCGCCACCCATAAAAAGTCTGAAAGCCCGTGGCAATCCCTGGAACGGCAATCCGTCTGATCGAGGTGCCTGGGCCGGGGGGGTGATGCCCGCCTTTGATCAGGGCATGGAGTATTGTCTTTTCACCTGCTGTACCACCGCATTCGACACAAGCCTTTCCAAGGGTGGTGAGAGGGCAGGGCTAGCTCTTGCAAAATTGCTCACCCATGCAAACGTCTCCTTTGGTACCTTGGGGGGAGACGAAAACTGTTGTGGAGACCTGGCATCTGCCATTGGCGGAAACCAGGTGTTTTCAGATCTTGAAAGGAAAAATACAGATCGGTTCATGGCTGCCGGGGTTCAAAAGATTCTGACATCTTCCCCCCATTGTATGAATACCTTTAATAAACAATATGGTGAACTCAAAAATACTGTTCAAAGTGAGCATTATATTGAACTTTTTGACAGGCTTATTTCAAAAGGGCAGATAACCTTGTCAAGGGCGATTGATCAAACGGTCACCTACCACGATCCCTGCTATCTGGGGCGTCATAATGGGATTTACGATGCGCCCAGAAGGGTGCTTAACAGCATCCCGGGGCTGAAACTTATCGAAATGGATAATAACAGGGGAAGAAGTCTTTGTTGCGGTGGCGGCGGCGGGGGACCCTGGAAGCAATATCCAACCGAGCACAGGTTTGGCGTTGTACGGGTACGCCAGGCCATGAAAACAGGGGCAAGTGTCATTGCAACGGCCTGTCCCTATTGTATCCGGATGCTCAATGAAGCCATTGTCGAGCTGAATGTTGGGAATAGTATAAAGGTTCAGGATATATCTGAACTGCTGTTAACCTCGGTTGAAAAATCAAATGAAAAATTAATTGAAAAAATAGATACCAAAACCATATGCCTTGAGCAGGAGGACTGTCATGTCTGAAAGAATCGGATTCTATATCTGTCACTGCGGTATTAATATCGCCTACCGGGTTCGGGTGACGGAAATCGCCGCCTATGCAGCAAGTTTCCCGGGGGTGGTTGTCGCACGGGATTATTTGTTTATGTGTTCTGATCCTGGTCAGGAACTCATTGAAAGTGATATTAAAAAACATAATTTGACCCGGGTGGTGGTGGCTTCTTGTTCACCACGGATGCATGAGAAAACATTCAGATCAGCTTGTGCCAGGGGAGGCTTAAACCCCTACCACGCCTTTCATATGGTCTGCGTCAGGGAACACGGATCATGGGTAACGGAAAATGAGGACGAGGCCACGGAAAAAGCCAGGATTATTGTTCGGGCAGGGCTTAAAAGAGTCTCTTTTCAGGATACGCTGATCCCAAGTGAGTTTTCGGTTAATTCAAACTCCCTGGTCGTGGGGGGGGGGATCGCCGGAATGCAGGCAGCCATTGATATTGCAAGTTCCGGCTTCCGGGCATACCTGGTTGAAAAAGAGCCCACCGTGGGCGGGCATATGCTTCAATATGACAAGGCCTTTCCCACCCTGGATTGTACCGCCTGTATTGGAACCCCTAAAATGGTGGCCGTGGGCCAGGATAAAAATGTGGAGTTGAGAAGCTATTGTGAGGTGGAGGATGTCTCAGGCTTTGTGGGCAACTTCAAGGTGACCCTCAATAATAAGGCAAGATACGTTAAGACCAATTGTACCGGGTGCGCGGATTGTTCCAAGGTATGTCCGGTTGAGTTCCCAAATGAATGGGATGTGAACACCAAGATGCGCAAGGCAATTTACCTGTCTTTTCCCCAGGCCGTACCCGTCCGGTACGTGATTGATAAAAGAACCAAGGCGCCTTGTAAAACCTCCTGTCCTGCCGGAACCAATGTTCAGGGGTATGTACAGATGGTTAAAGTCGGTAATTACCAGCAAGCCTTGAATCTGATCATGGAGCGCCTTCCCCTTCCGGGAGTCCTGGGAAGGGTTTGTCCCCATCCTTGCGAAAGTGACTGTCGAAGAGGGTTGGTGGACTCGTCTATTGCCATCCGGGATTTAAAACGATTTGCGGCGGATAATGCCAACCTGGCCGATGTTCCCCAGCCGGAAGTCGAAGAGATTGACAAACGGGTGGCTATCATCGGATCGGGTCCGGTGGGACTTACCGTGGCCTATTATCTGAGGCGCAAGGGGTTTAAGCCTACTATTTTTGAAGCCATGGAAAAACCCGGCGGAATGCTGAGAACCGGTATCCCGGATTATAGATTGCCCCCGGCCATACTGGACCAGGAAATTGACCATATTCTTTCCACTGGGGTGGAACTTAAAACCGGCCAGGCACTGGGAGCTGATTTTACCCTGGCAAGCCTTAAATCCGACGGGTTTGATGCCATCTTCCTAGGAATCGGCGCCCATGTGCCGGTTAAGATGAATATCGAAAATGAAGAGGCGGACGGGGTGGTGGATGCCGTGCCATTCTTGCGCAGGGAAAATCTTGAAAGACCCGGGTCTGCCAAGAAACGGGTGGTGGTCATCGGCGGCGGAAACGTGGCCATGGATGCGGCAAGGGTTGCCGTGAGATCCGGGGCCGAGACCGTAGCGGTTGTCTACAGAAGAAGTGAAAATGAGATGCCAGCTGACCATGAAGAGATTGAAGGTGCCAAGGAAGAGGGGGTTGAATTTTTTAACCTGGTGGGACCTAAACGAGTGGTCATTGAGAATAATGAGGTGATCGGCATTGAATGCATTAAAAATGAACTGGGTCCCGCCGATGCCAGCGGTCGAAGGCGACCGGTTCCGGTTGAGGGAAGCGAATATATTATTGACTGTGATATGATCATTCCCGCCATTGGCCAGAGAGTCGAATCCGCGCCGGTTCTAAAGGATACTCCCATTGATTTGACCGCCTGGGGAACCTTTACGGTTGATTCGGATACCATGGAAACCTCAATACCCGGCGTGTTTGCCGCAGGGGATGCCGTAACCGGACCTGCCACCGTGGTCGAGGCCATAGCCGGCGGTCATAAGGTGGTCACCGCCATTGAGCGGTATTTAAACCAGGAAATGGATTTGTTCGACCAGGAAAGAAAAGCCCCTGAGGCGGTGTCGGTTGAAGATGATTTTGTTCCTCTTCCAGAAGGTGCTGCCCTCGTAGCCAGGGCCAAATCGGCTTTTATAGACCCTTCTGAAAGAAAGTTCAATTTTGACGAAGTGGACCTGGGCCTTTCCGAAAAATCTGCCCAGAGCGATGCGGATAAATGCATCAACTGCGGCGGCTGCTGCGAATGCAAGCTGTGCGTGGATGAATGCAAGGCAGGCGCCATTGACCATGAGGTCAAAGATGAAAAGGAAGTCATTGATGTGGGGTCGATCATCATCGCCACAGGCTTTGATCCTTTGGACCCCACCCCCATGCTTCAATACGGGTACGGTAAATATGCCAATGTATTTACCAACCTGGAGTTTGAGCGGTTGTCAAATGCAACGGGCCCGACCCTTGGCAAATTGTTGAAACGGGATTTAAAAGATCCCATGAAATTTACCGACCCCCCAAAGAGTGTGGCCATTCTCCATTGCATCGGTAGCCGGGACATCAACTACCATGAATATTGTTCACGGACCTGTTGCATGTATGCCTTGAAATATGCCCATCTGCTCAAGGACAAGTGCGGACACGACACCCTGGTGTATAATTTTTATATTGACATGCGCTGCTTTGGAAAAGGGTATGAAGAGTTTTACAAAAAAGTTCAGTCCGAAGGGGTTCGCATGATCAGAGGAAAGGTGGGATCCATCACCGAAGATGAAAACGGGATACTGACTGTTCTTGGTGAAGATACCCTTTCCGGGCGAATGGTTGAGATCCAGGTGGATATGGCAATTTTGTGTACTGCCATGGAGCCTAGGTCCAATGCGGGGGATGTCATGCGTAAATTTGGTATCGGAATTGGGTCCGACGGATTTTTCCAGGAAGAACACCCCAAGTTAGCACCTGTTTCCACCCCATCCAGTGGCGTTTTTCTGGCAGGGGCCTGCCAGGGACCCAAGGATATCCCCGATACCGTGGCCCAGGCCAAGGGAGCTGCCGCAGAATGCCTGGCATTGAGTGCCAAGGGAATTGTGGAAGTCCCGCCAATGATATCCTTTATTGATCCGGATGTCTGTGTGGGATGCCAGGTATGTATCGGACTTTGTCCCTATTCTGCCATTGAATTTGACATGTTTAACAATATATCAGAGGTCAACTCTGCGGTGTGCAAGGGGTGCGGAAGTTGTGCCGGGCATTGTCCCAGTGGGGCAGCAAAGGTACGGCATTTTACCGATCAACAGGTTTTCGCGGAAATAGACGGATTATTACTTAATTAACAGGAGTTTTTGAGATGAGCGATTTTGAACCAAAAATAGTCGGCTTTTTTTGTAACTGGTGTACGTTTACCGCCGCAGATCTGGCGGGTACGTCTCGCCTGTCCTATCCATCCAATATTAAGATTATCCGGATGATGTGCAGCGGAATGGTGGATCCTAAATATGTGATTAAATCTTTTCTCAATGGTGCTGACGGCGTTCTTATCGGCGGATGCTGGCCGGGTGACTGTCATTATATCAATGGGAATCTTAAGGCAAGACGACGGGTGGCCATGCTAACCGAAATCTTGAAAGAATACGGCATTGACGAAAGTCGGCTCTGGCTGCGCTGGATTGCGGCAAGTGAAGGGACCATGCTTAAAGAAGTTGCCACTGAAATGACGGATAAACTAAAAGAGTTGGGCCCAAGCCCCCTTAATCTGGACGCAAATCGGGACAACCTTAACAAAGACAGCAAGACAGCCTGAATAAACGGAGACGAGACAAATGGCAAATTTTACAAAAATATCCTTTAAAAAAGGCGAATTGAATAAACAACTGGCTGATCTTTTCAAGAGTCTGATGGAAAAAGGGGTGGTGGATGCCCTGCTTTCGCCAATGACCCAGCCAAAAAGAGGCGTGATGCAGACCCTTATCACGAATCCTGCCCATGTGGAGAGTATCGACCCTTTTGCACCGGTGGTGCCGTTGAACGGGGCGAAAATTGCCTCATCCATCACTTCAACGCCTTCGGGCAGAAAGGTGGCCATGGTGTTAAGATCCTGCGAGACCCGGGCGCTTATCGAATTGGGTAAACTGAATCTAGCCGATTTTGATGATGTGCTGCTCATCGGCATGGATTGTCTGGGACGATATGAAAACCTTGACTTTTTAACTCTGCG
>CAXHYW010000077.1:0-10216 GCA_964021475.1 uncultured Desulfobacteraceae bacterium
GATGATCATATTACCAAGCCCATTGATCCGGATGAACTGTTTAATACTTTGCTCAGGTTGATCGAACCGGGAATAAGAGCGGTGCCGGAACCTGAAATAAAGGAAAATGAGAATGCCCCTTCTATTCCGGATCTGCCCGGAATAGACACCCGGGACGGACTCAAGAGAGTGCGGAACAATAAAAGCCTTTACCGGCGAATCCTTCTGGAATTTTACGAAAATAACCAGGATATGGCGGAACGGATAAAAATAGCCTTGGCACAAAAGGATTGGGAAACCGGACGAAAGCTGATCCATTCGGTCAAGGGGGTGGCTGGGAACATCAGTGCAAAAGCCCTGCACAGGGCAGCTGAATCCCTGGAAACCGCGTTTGTGAACCAAGAGGAAAAGGCAATATCCGGTTTTGTGGCAGATTTTCAAGATCAGCTTGAAACGATACTTAACAGTATCGCAGGTATCCGTGAGGAGAATGGCTGTGTTGAAGAAGACAGCGGGAATTTTGCTATTGGTGATAGGGAAATGCTGTACCAACTGATGGATGAACTGGAACCGCTTTTGGAAAGCCGTAAGCCTGTGCCCAGTAAAATGATCATGGCCAAGATAAGTCAATACACCTGGTCGACCGGACTTGCAGAAAATATCGGGCAACTGGGCAAACTGGTGGGAAAATACAAATTTGAAGAGGCACGGACGCTCATTAAGGATATCAGGGATAAAATTTAAGCGATGAATAATAGGCGATAAATAATAGGCACTGTGGGTGCCATGAATAAATGGAGAAAAAAATGGCAGATATATCTGATTGCAGCATATTGATTGTGGATGATGCTGAAGCAAATATCGATATCTTGGTGGAAACCCTTGGCGAGTCCTATGACCTTAGAGTCGCAATGGATGGGGAGTCCGCGTTGGAAGCGGTTGAAACCCATGTACCTGATCTCATCCTTTTGGATATCATGATGCCCGGTATTGACGGATATGAGGTTTGTGAACGACTCAAGGCAAATGCCAAAACCCGCGGCATTCTTATCATCTTCCTCACGGCCTTAACTGATGAACTGGACGAGGCCAGAGGGTTGTCCCTGGGAGCAGTTGACTATATTACCAAACCCTTTAATCCGGATCTTGTCAACTCCAGGGTCCGGAATCAACTGGAGTTGAAACGGTACCGGGATGATCTGGAGATTTTGGTCAAAGAGCGGACCCGGGAGTTGCAATTGACCCAGGATGTGGCCATTGAAAGTATGGGGACCCTGGCAGAGTATCGGGATCCGGAAACAGGCGGCCATATAACCCGGACCCGGAATTATGTGCAATTATTGGCAGAACATCTTAAGGATCATCCCAAATTTAAGGATTTTTTGGACAGCAAGACCATTGAGATGCTCTGCAAATCGGCTCCGCTCCATGATATAGGAAAGGTCGGGGTAAGGGACAACATCCTGTTAAAGCCGGGAAAACTGACCGATGAGGAATTTGAGGAGATGAAAAAGCATACCATCTACGGCAGGGATGCCATTGCCGTGTCTGAAAGGAAGCTTGGGAATAAATCTTTTCTCAAGTATGCCAGGATCATTGCAGAGACCCATCATGAAAAATGGGACGGCAGCGGATATCCGGCCGGACTTGAGGGAGAGAAAATCCCAATCCCGGGCCGCATTATGGCCCTTGGCGATGTTTATGATGCCCTGATCAGCAAACGATGTTACAAACCCCCGTTTCCCCATAAGAAGGCTGTGGAGATCATTATAGAAGGCCGGGGTAGTCACTTTGATCCCGATCTTGTGGATGCTTTTTTGGAATTGGAAATTCGGTTCAGGGAAGTGGCTCTTGAATTTGCCGATTTTGAAGAGGAAAGGAAAA
Source organism: uncultured Desulfobacteraceae bacterium (assembly GCA_964021475.1). Lineage (GTDB taxonomy): Bacteria > Desulfobacterota > Desulfobacteria > Desulfobacterales > Desulfobacteraceae > NBML01. The sequence continues at coordinate 1,864 of CAXHYW010000077.1, forward strand.
ACCTGGCGCAATAGCCTATGATCCGGGTTCATCCGATTAACGCGTACTTTTTTCTATGAAGATCAAAAAGCTTCGGTTTGATTCCAAATTTGTCTAAGTTCTTCTTTCATATAGTACACTGTTGATAAGGGTTGGTTGATTTCGAGCGCTTTTTTATGCCGCTCAGGTTCCATTTTTTTACTCTGAATATTTTCCGGATTTTTTAATAAAAGCCCCACCCAAAAAAAGAGTTCGGATAGAGGTAGGCGTGTGTGTTGCGTTATTTTTGCAACTCGAATGAGAAGTGGTTGCCACAAGGCTCTAACCCGATGGCAGAACCCTATAGGACAGTGCTCCCTGGTGCTGATATCCTGAAAGAAATTCTTCCAATTCTTTCATTTGATCCTTCTCCACTTCAATTTCGTGGACAACATCTTCTCCATAATCTGTTTGTCGGATAACGGCATAGAATCGATTGATCTGATTTAAAAACGGCTCATTCAGTCCATAGGAAAGCCTGACACGAATTGCTCCGGTCTTGACCAATTTAACCAGGGGTTTCAGATCAAGGGCCAGGGTAACTGCCTCGGAATAGGCCTGAATCAATCCCCTGATCCCCAATTTTACCCCGCCATACTGACGGGTCACAACAGCAGCCACCTGTGTCATCTGGCGACTGTGAAGGGTGTTAAGCATGGGTTTACCGGCAGTGCCCCCGGGCTCCCCAGCGTCTGAACAATGGCAAATCTCCCCAGTTTCCCCCACAATATACGCCCAGCAGTTATGGGTGGCGGTTTTATTCTCCTTTGAAATCTTTGTGATAAACGCCTTTGCCGCATCTATGGAATCGGCATAAGAAAGGGAGCAGGCAAACAAAGATCGCTTGATTTTAACCCGGGCTACCCGGACAGGATCTGTCGCTGTGCTTCCCACAGAATAATAATATTTTTTCCCCTGCATTAAACCCCATACCCCTGTTACAACGGTGAATAAATTAATGTAATAATCTTTCAATAAAAAACATTTAAAATTTTGTTACCCATATCCGGCAATTCATCATTGCCCTCATCGATAACCTTGTAAATAGTGTTCATTGTTTCAATAATCCCCCTTTTCCGATCCATTGAACAGATGTAAGAGGAAATCATGTGCCAACCGGGTTTATATCTTCCTGCTGAATCCTCAACAACCGTACCACTGAACTTTAAGGGACCGGGGTCAAGTAAAACGCCGGGGAAGGCTGCCTTAAACATCTCTTCCAATCCCTCCATATCCGGTAAGGTCAGGTGATGAAGTTGCCAATTTCTGATCAAACCACCATCTTTTTTCATGATTCATATATCCTGTTTTTTCCAATACCACCTAATTTTGAGGTGACAAAAAAATAAGGATACAACAAATTGTCATCCGGGAACAGCAAGCATTTCTGCCTTTTCAATTTATTTAGTAATTAGAAAATGGGTAACAGGGATTTGATAATCAGTAAATACATCGCGATGGTGCATGTGTAAATTATAATAACCTTTATTTTAAATGGTTTCATGATCTGCCTCCTTCATGTGAGGATGGATGATATTTTTTTTCTTAAAACATTTTTTTGTTTTGGAAAAAATGTTGAAACAAACCCCCACGGGGCAGAAAAAACGACACCAAAACCGGGGGATAAAAAAGGAACCTGCAATGGCCATTGATAAAAGATACCATTGAATTTCGGTTCCCCTGAGGCTGAAGAGGGCGGCAAAGGGCTCCAATGAGGCATTGGCGGCATTGCTGCTGGTCAAAGCGATTACAAGGGACAGCCAGGTGATACACTTTGCCACAGCTTTTAACTGCTTTTGGATGTAAGAAGGAACCAAAACCTTCATCCCACCGGTCCTTGAAATCAGCTCCTGCAATGCACCAAAAGGACAAACCCATTGGCAATACAGGTTTTTACCCAGTAATAAGATTAACACCAGGGTCCCGGGTATGAGTAGCCACCAGAACAAATTCCCCTTAATATCGGGTACATGCCCCATGAAAAGAGCGGCTAAATTAGAGATAGAAATTGGCATTTTCATCACCAATCCCAAAAATAGAAAGTTTAAAACAAGAAGTAACAGCCTGGCCTTTTTAAGTTTAAGGAGAATGCAAAAAGCGGTTGTAAGGTATAGAGACAAGAGGATAATCTCATTTCTCCCCATTGACCAGACGCTCTTTTTACGGGGGATGATGGTGCCCATTTGTTCCCTGGCTGTCTGGTTCATCGCCTTTCTAACGGCTTCAACAAAGGCAATGGATGACACGGTGGCACCGGTAACCCCATCAATATCACTGCCCAATTCCAAAGGATCCAATATTCCTTTACCGGTAAACTGGTCGAAAAAGCCACTGGAAAAAATAAATTAAAAAAAGGCCGGGGTTTCCCTGTGTTCCAACACCATAATCTCTTGAATTTTTCCGTCAATGTCCACAACAGGGGCCACCTTCATGGGCCCCCCCCATCCAATACTTTTTTCCGGATATAGGTAGTATTTCAGGTGTTCCCGGCCATAAACCCCATATCCTTCCGGATCTGAACTTATTTTTTTCACCTGTAATTTGTCAAAATATTCTGAAATAAAACGGATGGATTCATTTTCCCGGGCCGTCCACCCGTAAATCAAAGCCCCCAATAAAGAAACCAGGGCAACAATATGTATTATCTTTTTCATCTTAAAGACTGCACTCCAGGATTTGACCGGAGTCACCTGAAACAGGAAACTCCGACCCTGCTATCGCTTTATTGTGTTTCCATTTTTACAATAGGTTTCTGTGACAGCTTTTTCCATGCCATACCCATGAAAATTATTCCCGGCAGCCCAAAAAACAAAAGACCCATATTCGCTGCCTGGTGTTCCTTTTCAAGGATAGAGCTCACTGACCAGGCAAAGCTAAACAGGATCAGAGAAACACCCATGGACAGCAAGGCAATCACCGGCCATTTGGCGTTAAATTTTTTTATAACCATCAGGATTCCCAAAACTCCCAGGGTTGACAAAACTCCCAGAAAAAAGAACATAATTTCAATTCCATTAAATACGCCCATCACTTACTCCTTAAAATCAAGATTTCCAAAATTGGTTCACCGCTTTTTTATCAAATGTATTCCCGTAACCAAACACCTTGTCCATTTCACGCATAACAGAATGAACAGATTCCGGCATAAATTTATTCAATTTATCCACAAGCCTGTGGTGCCAAAAATCTGGTTTGTTATAGGGACAGCTTGTAATGCAGGTGGAACAATCGCTTTTGGTTTTTCCCCAGGTGATCAGGCACTTTTTAGCGTCTATTGCCCACTTTTCCACCCCCTTGTTGTTACACTCGTTTTCCACCTTAAAGGAGGGTAATTTTTCCTGGGATATGGCATTGCCAGGGCAGGCATCGGCACAAAGCTTGCAATTTTCACAAAAATGCCGGACCCCGAAGGAAACCGGTTTGTCATACACCAATTCCATTTCCGTAAACACCTTACCCAGCCGAACCCGGGGACCGTATTCAGAGGTTACAAGAATACCGTTTCGGGCCCCCTCTCCCAGGCCGGAGGCAACCCCGTAGGGAACGCTCAGGGCGATGTCATTCCCGGTTGCAAAGGCCTTGTACCCGATGTCGTTGATAAATTTTCTAAGGGAGGCTCCCGTCACCGCCATTTTCGAATATCCAAGCCCAACGGCCCCGCCTGAAATACCAGAGGGGGCTGTAGTCATAGCCTTGTAGTCCATCTCAAAGGCAAGAACAATGACGGATTTGGGGGTAAAGGGCAGATCTGCTGGAATATCTTCATTCGTAAAGGGATTGAAAAAAGAGGCATAGGTCCACCGTTCATCATAGGGGGTGACCCCCACCAGGTCTGCCCCAAGAAAACGGGCAGCCTTTTTCATGTATAAGGAGGCCTCCTCGGGGGTTGAAAACATCTGTTTATCCTTTGACACCTCGTTGTCTAATTTGTAGGCGATGGTATCGGGAATCCCCAGTTGTGATCCCTCTGAAAGAAGATCATTTGCATGCCACCCCGCATTAATGAGGGCTTTATCCACGATTCTGTGGCCCATTTCGCCGGAGGTTTTCCCCAATAGGGGGAAAATCATCCCTTCGGGAAACCGGGGACTAAATGCCTGGCAAAACGCCGTATCTTTCTGGTGAAACCGCTTGTAGGAAGAACTGATCTTGATGGGCAGTTCATCCAGTACCTGTTTTGTGTCCACCAAGTCCGAGGCCTTGGCCAATACCGTTGACGGCAGGGATACGGCCACGGCAGCTCCTGCCACAGCAGATGCCGCCCCAAAAAATTTGCGCCTGCTCAGATCAATGGTTTGATCCTTTTTGTTTTCCGAATCCATCTAATCTCCTCTCTTTATGAGTTTTACAACCGTCCCCCGGATTTTCCCTGGCGAATCTTTATCCCCCTTCTTGGGAATCCATGACTTTGTCGGAGACTGGCAGTTTGGTATGGTTGGAATCCAATTGCAGAAACCATACCAATTGGAAACCTCTTGGGATTATGTTTTTAATAGACTGTAATTATAAACAAAAAAGAGATGCATCCCTCCGACCTCAAAGACAAGATTCTTAATCTCAGGATGTTATTTCATCGGGATTCTATTGTATTTCATCGGAGACGATGGTTTTATCGATGCCAAGCTTTTTGATTTTGGAAACCAGGGTACGGGGGTTAACTTTCATAATGAGGGCGGCCCCGTTTTCCCCGAATATCCTTCCCTTGGTTTTTTTCATAACATTCAGAATATAGGTCCGCTCATTTTCTTCAAAGCTGGGAAAAGATTCCGGATCCGAAGACCAGTTGTCCATGGCTTCAAAGACCACAAATTTCGGATCCAGGGCATCATCTGTGCTGAGAATACAGGCCCGTTCCACAATATTTTGAAGCTCCCGGACATTGCCGGGCCAGGTGTGGTTTTGAAGCTTTTCAATCAAATCAGGGGAAACGGTTTTGAGGTTTCTGTTAAGCCGGGAACAAAAATTCCGGGTAAAAAACTCGGCCAAAAGCCCAATATCTTCTGTCCGCTCCCGTAACGGCGGAATATTGATGGGGAAAATATTCAGCCTAAAAAACAGGTCCTTCCGGAATAAGCCCTTGGCAACCAGATCCCCGAGATTCTGATTTGTCGCAGCCACCACCCGGACATCCACCTTCAGGGTGGTCGTTCCCCCCAGTCTTTCAAACTCTCCCTCCTGTAACACCCGCAGGAGTTTGACCTGGAGTTCCAGGGGCATCTCTCCGATTTCATCTAAAAACAGTGTGCCCTTGTCCGCCAGCTCAAACCGGCCCGGTTTCCTGGCATGGGCCCCTGTAAATGCCCCCTTTTCATGACCGAAAAGTTCCCCTTCAATCAGGTGGATGGGCAGGGTTGCGCAATTCACCTTTATCAGCTTGCCGGCTGCCCGGTCACTCAGGGAATGAAGTTTTCGGGCCACCAGTTCCTTCCCCGTTCCGGTTTCCCCCACCACCAGCACCGTTGTCGGTGTGGGTGCCACGCTGCAGATCAGCTTGAACACCTTTCCAATGGCACGGCTCTTACCGATAAAATCACCAAAAACGATCCCAAACTGCTCCGGGGGACATTTCCCGTGTTGCGATTCTGGATTTTGATGTTAAACCAGCCGCTTTTTCAAGCTGTTGAAGGGTTTCCAACAATGTTATTTTATCAGAGATATCCAGAAAAAAGGCACACCCGAAATCCCCCTGCCCCGGGGGTGCCCCAAAAACAGAGACCATAACCGGAATCACTTTTCCATGTTTGGTAAAAAGAGTGTATTTTTCAATATTGGGAAATACTTCATCGTAGTAGGGCTTTTGTTCTCGGGTGTTGAGCACCACAAACTTATACAGATAGTTACCCGCCAGCTCAGCCGGAGAATACCCCAATTTTTCTGCGGCATAGGGGTTCACATCTATGATTTTACCCTCTTTATCGTGCCAAACAATCCCGACCGGGGCAAATTCAAATGCAAAACGGTAGCGGTTACATGATTCTTTTTCCGTGTCTGTCATCCCTAAAAACCCCTTTAATTCTGGTACATCAAACCCAGGCCCCATGACCCTGGGATAAGAGATATCATAGGGAAAAAGCTTAAGAAACCATTTTTCCTAAAGGCCTTTTCACGCATGTTCATATTCACCCACCGAGAACTGCTGGCAGATTGACGGTTGGAGTTGAGTCTGTTAATAATTGTTTTTTAATTTCACAAAACAGAACAGATGCCTTTTTTAGATGTTTAACCCGTCCAAAAGATCGAGGATACCTAAATGAAACCATTCCGCCAGCAGGTTCTGGAGACCATTGCCCATATCGCCCCCCACATCAACGCCCCATTGGATATCGGTTTTTTAACGGGTACCGGCCTGTCAGAGACGCTATCCTCCCTGGAGGTTATCTGGGAAACAAACTACGAGGATCTCCCGAATTTCCCCAGAACCACGGTTGAAAGCCACCGGGGCAAGATGTTATACGGTCGTATTGCCGGTAAATCAATACTGATCATGCAAGGGCGATTCCATCTCTATGAAGGGTATTCCCCACAACAGGTAACCTTTCCCATAAGGCTGATGCAGGAACTAAAAATTAAAACCCTGATGCTTAGCAATGCCGCCGGCGGCATCAATTTAAATTTTGCACCAGGAGATATCATGCTCATCCGGGATCACATAAATCTGACCGGTCAAAATCCATTGATAGGCCCCGAAGAACCTGCCTGGGGAATCCGATTTCCAGACATGACAAAGGTTTATGACAAGGGGCTTGCAACGCTTGTCAGGGCGGCGGCCACAAGCACCCAGACCCTCTTAAGAGAAGGGGTTTACACCGGATTATTGGGCCCCAGCCTGGAAACCCCGGCGGAAACCAGGTTTTTAAAAGGGATCGGCGGTGATGCGGTTGGGTTTTCAACGGTCATGGAAGCCATTGTCGGTGTCCAGGCGGGAATGAAAATTCTGGGTTTGTCCCTGATCACCAACATCAACAACCCGGATGCCCCGGAGCAAACCACCCTTGAAGCGGTGGTGGAAACAGCGCAAAAGGCATCAGAAAAAATGAACCGGTTACTTTGTGACCTGATCTCCCGAATGCCTTAACGATGTATTAAAACCCAATGTACTAAAAAGACCATCAAATTTAGATCAGATCCCCCCCTCATCCAGCAGGTGTCTGAGGGTTGCTGACAGAACCTTGATTTCAACGGGTTTGCTTAAAAAGCCTCTGATACTATTGGCCTCATCCTTCCCTCTGTCAATGGAATCTCCCAGGCCGGTACAAAGGATAACCGGCAGGTTGGGATTTATTTCGACCATTTTCCTGGCCAGATCAAATCCGCTCAATTCCGGCATGGTCAGATCGGTGATGACAATATCAAATTTTTCAGGATGATCTCCATAGGCTGCCAATGCCCCGGGACTGTCATTAAAACAAGTGACCCCATACCCCAATCGTTCCAGCATTCGAGTGTGCATGATACCAACCTTTTCGTCATCATCCACCAAAAGCACCTGTTCCGTCCCCAACACAATAGTCAGATCCGATGGGGTCTGATTCCAGACATCTCCCCGATTCCGACAGACCGGGAAATAGACAAAAAAAGTGGTCCCCTCTCCTTTGCTACTTTCAACCTGCACATACCCCCCATGGCTTTCAACAATTCCATGGACAACAGACAGTCCGATACCAGACCCCTTTCCCTCCTCTTTGGTGGAAAAATAGGGTTCAAATATATTGGGAATAATCTTAGTGTCAATACCGTAACCGCTATCGGCAACGGACAGACAAACATAGGACCCTGGTTTTATCTCCTCTTTTCCCTGGGTTAACGGATGAATCCTGACCCGGGTCAGGGAGACGTCCATACATCCCCCATTTTTTTCCATGGCATGATAGGCATTTGTCACAAGATTCATAATCAACTGGTTGATCTGAATGGGGTCTGCCATAATATACCCGCAGCCCTTATTAATGGTGGTTGTGACCTTGATGCTTGCGGGCAGAAAATTTTTGACAAGACCCAGGGATTCGGTCACGACAGTGCCGGCTTTCACAAGAACCTGCTGATGTTCCTTCTGATGGCTGAAGGTCAGGATCTGGTTAACCAGGTCCTTGGCGTGCCTGGCACATTCCAGGATAATACCGATGGGTTCTTTTTCTGCCCCCTTATTCGGGGCATCCATCAACAGCATCTGGGCATACCCGGATATGGGGGACAATACATTATTAAAATCATGGGCAATCCCCCGGGCCAGGGTCCCGATGGCTTCCATTTTCTGGGCATGGAACAATTGTTTTTCCAGGGTCTTCCGCCGGGAAATATCCATTGCCATGACACGAATTTCTAGGATGTCATTCTC
>CAXHYW010000078.1:0-10171 GCA_964021475.1 uncultured Desulfobacteraceae bacterium
CCTTTTCCACAAAGGTCATGCAAAAATCCTGAATATCGGTTTCCGATATTTTATCCCGGAACTCCTCCTTGATTACTACCATGGCCAGGGGGCGTTCCCCCCATTTTTCGTCATTAATGCCCACCACGGCCACCTCGTTCACTGCCGGATGCTGACTGATGATATCTTCCAGCTCCAGAGAGGAGATCCATTCCCCGCCGGTTTTGATAACATCCTTGAGCCGGTCCGTGATCCTTAAATAGCCTTCATCATCAATAACCCCGATGTCACCGGTGTGGAGCCAGCCGTTTTCCCAGAGTTCTTCGCTTTGTTCTTCGGATTTGACATACCCCTGGGTGAGCCAGGGGGCCCGGGCCACAACTTCTCCTGCAGTCTCACCGTCATGGGCAAGGGGATTGCCCTTTACATCCACAATTTTCAGCTGGACATTTGGTACGGGAAGTCCTGTTTTACAGCGGATTTCCACCTGGTCATCCTCCCCCCACTCCAGCATATGGGGCTTTATATTGGCCAGGGTGAGCAAAGGACAGGTTTCAGACATGCCGTATCCGGTATAAAGATTGATGCCGTATCCAAGGGCTTCCTTGCAAAGGCCTTTGGAAAGTGCGGATCCGCCGATGATCACCTTCCAGCCCTTCAGATTCACCTGTTTGATACCAGGACTTGTTACCAGCATGTTCATGATGGTGGGCACACAATGGGAATAGGTTACTTTTTCCTCTACAATTAGCTTGAGCAGCATTTCAGGCTCGTACCTGCCCGGATAGACCTGCTTGGCCCCCAAAAGGGTCATGAGATAGGGCATGCCCCAGGCATGGACGTGGAACATGGGGGTGATGGGCATGTAGACATCCGCCGAGGAAATATTGGCCTGGGAGGCATAGGCGCAAAGGCCGGCCATGGCCCCATAGGTGTGGAGTACAATCTGGCGGTGGCTGAAAAACACCCCCTTGGGCAGACCGGTGGTACCAGTGGTATAAAAGGTGGTGGCCATGGTGTTTTCATCAAAATCAGGAAAATCGTATTCAGGTTTGGTATCGGAAATCAAGGCTTCGTATTCACCGCAAAAGGAAAGATTGGAGGTTGGGATTTCACCTGTATCCGACAAGAGAATCACCTGTTTCACCGTTTCAAACCGGCTTAGCACCGACTCCAGCAGGGGTACAAAATCTTCGTTGACCAGAATCACATCATCTTCGGCATGGTTGATGGTATAGATGAGCTGGTCAGCGGTCAGCCGGATATTGACGGTGTGGAGCACCGCCCCCATCATGGGGATGGCAAAAAAGCATTCCAGATACCGATGGGAATCCCAGTCCATTACCGCCACGGTATCCCCGGGCTTTACGCCTTGTTTTTCCAACATGGCTGCCAGTTGCTTTACCCTATTGCCAAAGGTTTTATAGTCATAGCGAAGACTGTCTCTATAGACAATCTCCTGGTCGGGGGAGTAAATCAAGGGGGTGTCCAAAAGCTGTTTGATGAGCAGGGGGTAATTGTAGGCACTGGGGGTCGGTGTGATGAGTTTGGTTGTCATTATCGCTCCTTTATTTCCATTGATTATCTATTGTTTTCCATGCTTTTATGTATATTTTTTTCAGGTTTTAAATTTCTTCGGGTTGGGATTTCGTGAAAATTCCGGGAATTTTCTGGGCCAGAAGCAGGATGTACAGGCCGATACCTACTCCCAGGCCCCAGGCAGGGCCGAATTTTGCAATGACCATGCCCACGAAAAAGGCATACCCCTGGGCAGCCGGGGTTTTAACCATGGAAATGGCCACATAGGCGCAGGCAAAACCGGTAAGGATCAGGGTGATGGACAAAGCCACGGCCAGCAGCGGTTTCATAAAAGTAACCACCGGAACCATGAAGATCAGGATAAAGGCGGGCCAATACCAGTTGAATGTGCCGGAAAATATGGAATCCATGTTTTTCCGGCCGGATTTATACCGCTCGGTTAAAAATACGTGGACACCGGTCCAGATGGGACCGTGGAGGGGGATAAAGGGACCGGCCATCAGCAGATGGCCCATGTTCCGGATAAAGAGTATGATATGGCTCCGGGTATTGTCCACCTCGATTTTTTCGTCCTTTCTGACTTCTCCTGCCTGTTCCAGAAGGGTGCTGCCAAGGATTAGATCCCCAAAGATAAAGATATAGATCATCAGGGACAGGGGAAAGGCTTTAGCATAGACCTCAAGACCGGGCCATCCCACGAAAAAGGGAGATACCGATTTTATATAGGCTGTGATCTGGGGAATATGCCAGCCCATCTGGATATCAAAGGATAGCTCCCCGGAAAGTGGTCCCACAACGGCTGCCACCAAAAAACCCACCAACAGGGCCATGGAACCCAACAGGTTCAAAACTTTATTGGTCTGTTTTGCCTTGGTAAACCAGAGGGAGAACATGAGAAGAAAGACCACGGCCCAGACAATGGGAAGGGTGATGGGCATTGTGGCCAACCGGCCGAATTCAGCATTAAAGGCGGCAATGGACCCCCCAAATATAATAGCGGCCCGAAGTTCCACCGGTACCCATTTAAAAAAGCGATTGCTTAAGCCTGTGACGGCGAAAAACAAAAAAATCGCCGACACGCAGATGGTCACTGCCATCATGGCGTGGATGGCAGGCAACCCAGCCTCAAAGGTCCCTAAAAAACCCATGACCAGGGGCAGAGCAGGTGTGAGCCACCCAGGTGCATAGGGTTCACCGCAGATCACCGTGGGCACCACCCAGAGCCAGAAAAGCTGGATCAGAACCACGGCCCAGGCCACCTCAAAGGGAACCTGGAAATATTTCATGGTCAGGGCGGCAACCACACCGCCGGTGGCCGTGGTTAACAATCCGCCCTGGATCATTTCAGGCAGGGAAAAATCCACATGGATTCCCGGGATACGGGTGGTAAATTTTCCCCAGCGAATACCGGGTTGAATGCCACCCTCTTCTCTTTTCATGACCATTTTTTTCTCCTTTATTGAGTTTTTGATTTGCTCGGATAAAGACCTGTTTGTAGTCATAGGTCATTTAAGGAAAGGAAAATATCGGTGGGACACCCATATTGGGGTATGGAAAAATCTTAAACTTTTGTAGGTGGGTTTCCTACAGGATCAGATCAGGTTGTTGCAGGATTGTTTCAGACAGGTTCTTTGAATACCCCGGTCTCCACCCAGATCACGGCATGGCGGACCAGCTCCGTGGCATTTTTCAGACTTAATTTTTCCTTGATCCGTTCCCGGTAGGTGCCGATGGTTTTGATGCTGACATTGAGCTGGTTGGCGATCTGTTTGGAGGAAAGCCCCTGGCCGATGAGCTGGAAGATTTCAAGCTCCCGGTCCGAGATCCGTTTTAAAGGGGATTCATGGGCCAGATTCGGCTGTTTCTGGAAGGTATTGAGGATATGGCTCATGATGGTCGGGCTGACATGGATATGGCCGGCCATTATTCTGCGGATGGCCAGGACAACGGATTCCGAGGCTTCCTGCTTCATTATATAGCCCTTGGCTCCTGCCATGATACACCGTTCCGCATGGAGGGCTTCGTCGTGCATGGAGAGCACCAGGGAAGCAGTTGGTTTGTGACAAGAGTGGATTTCCTTGACCAGGTCCATGCCGTTGCTCTCTTTCAAAGACAGGTCCACAATGACCAGATCGGGTTTCTGGGTTTCAATCAGTTCCAGGGCAGTGGCCACATTTTCGGCATCCCCACACACGGACATGTCGGATTCATGCTCTATCATCTCTTTCATACCCATTCTGAAAATGGGGTGGTCTTCCACAATAAGGATTTTTAAATAGTCTTTTCCCATCTGCGTCTTTTTTTCCTGAGTTTTAGTTCTATCCGTTCTTGTCCGTCAATTCCCTGCGGCCTAATTCCAGCCTGCCCAATTCCAGTTTCACCAGGGTGCCACCCCCCGGGGGTTCTTCAAACCCAAGGGAGGCCCCTATCCTGTTGGCCCGATAGGACATAATTCGGATGCCCATTCCCGGGGTTGCCGGGGCCGGTTTGGGGCTGCCAAGGCCGATACCGTTATCCTCGATGGTGAGTGTGACGGTTTTATTTTGAATCGTCAAGCGTATACGAATAAGATCTGCCTTTGAATGCTTGACCGCATTGTGAACCGCCTCGTGGGCAATATAATAGGCATGGGTGGCCATACTGTTGTCTTCAAAGGCTTGGGAGCCGTCACATGAGAGGGTACAGGAAATATGGAACACCTCCCGGACATAGGCGGCCAGTTCCTCCAGGGAGACATCAAACCCCCGGTCCGTCAGGTTCACCGGTGAAAGTCCCCGGGAAAGGCCCCGGGTTTTTTCAATGGCATCCAGAATCAGCCTTCTGATTTTGCCGGCACGGCTGGCTTCGCTGGCGACTTCGCTGGTGACTTCGCCAACTGCTTCCAGGCCAGGGGAATCAGTGGTTTCTTTTTCCTTGAGCCTCTGCTGGAGCATCTTTATCATCACTTCAATGCCGATGAGCTGGGGGCAGAGGTCGTCATGGAGATCCATGGCAATTCTCTGGCGTTCCCGTTCACTGATGGTGAGGATTTCCCTTTCCAAAAAGCGAAGGGCTTTTTCACTTTTTTTTTGTTCATCTACGTAGCGATTCAGCCTGTCCATGAATTTATTGAAATAATCAGCTAACTGCCCGATTTCATCGGTGGATTCAACTGGCATGCGGATATTGAAATTTCCCGAGGCACCCATGGCAAATCGGTTCATGAGGATTTGCAGGGGGCTGATCACAGTGGCGTTGATCCACAGGGAGGTTGAAAAAACCAGGACACAGGTCAAAAAAACAATACTGAGAATAATATTCCTAATCGTCTTCAAAGGGGCAAATATTTCATCCAAATAGCTGGCAGAGGCCACAATCCAGTCATATTCGGGAATATATCTGAAAATAACCATTTTTTTCCGGGCAATTCTCTCCCCGGGATTTTTCCAGGTATAGACGGTTTTTCCATTTTTCTTTTCACAGATATCCCGGACAAAATACTGGCCCTCCCTGTCCCGGGCATCAAAGTAATTGCCGGTCATAAAGGGGTGGACAATGAGATTGCCTTGGGAGTCATTGATATATGCATAGCCTGTTTTTCCAAAGCTCAGGCTTAAAATGCTTTCCCGAAAATCTGAAATATTGATAAGTTCATTGAATTCTTCCCTATAGGTTGAAGCGGCAATGATCCAGTCCCAGGGTTCAAAATAGGACATATACATGGCTTTGGGCTTCAGGTTTTTGTCCTCGGGATTTTTCCAGTCATACTCCAGATATCCGGTTTTCATCAGGATCATTTCATGGACAAAGGCCCGGTCTAAAAAGCTTTTCCCTGCCACCCCTGGATTGGGATGTTCAATGGCTATTCCTGCGGAGTTTGCACAGAAAATATACCCCGTTTTACCAATGGACTGACTGAACAGGATTTTCCGGCACAGGATCTTTGCCTCTTCTTCCGTGGTCAGGCCCAGGAGAAAATCATTGTATATTGCCTGGACAATCTCCCTGTTTTTCTCTGCAATGGCCTTGAGATGATTTTTGATGGAGGTGGCGGCAGCTGTTCTAACCATGTTCTGGATGGCGGCCGTGGCATTGGTCAGTTCACTTTCAATGTTGGCTTCAATGGTGGTGCGGACTTTAAGATAAATTACACCCCCGCCCACAAGGGTGGCCAGAACAAAGATCAGTGTATAGCCGCCCAAAAGCTTGGACCGGATCTTTAGGTTTCTGAAAAACTGAAACAAATGAGTCATCCTGTCCGGGCAAGGGTTTGCATATAGGTTTCCTAGATGATAAAGGCATCGGCACTGGCCCTGTGCCGGGTCAGGCTAAGCTTTTTGATTATTCTTTCCTTTGTCTCATGCCAGATGTTCATCTGGGGTTCGGACAGGTTCCTCTTTTTAACGCTGATACCAAAAACAACCTAAAATAGTTTCATACCCTATGAAAGCAGGCAGAAAAAGTCAAGATCAGATAGCCTCCAGGCCTGACGCATGTAAGACGAGGGTTGAAAACCAAAGGATGTTTGTTTTTAAACAAAGATCAATTCATAACAAATCGTATAGCGGGCAAGCAGATCACTGATACGATCTCTAACCGACTCAGCTTCAATGCCTGTTTTTGGATTAACAATAATCTGAGCCAACAGACCATGGATTTTATCCGCATTAACCTGCACCTCAACGGAATTGGTCAAGTCACCCAACACTTTTAATTCGTTTGAATAGACTCTTAGTGTAACATCTCTGTTCAGATCAGGTTTAAATATCTTCCCGACTGGTGTCAGAGGCATTTGGTCTATAACATAAATTGCCTTGGGAATTGCGGCAGGCTCACCGATTTCTATTTTGAGAGTTTCAAGTATCTGCTTTTCGGTCAGACATTGATTTTTCTTAAATTGAACATAGGCTACAGGAACCTCGCCGGCATGTTGGTCAGGACGACCCACAGCAGCAGCGATTTGTACTTCCGGTAAACGATAAAGGGCGTTTTCTATCATCTGGGGATCAATATTGTGCCCGCCGCGAATGATGAGTTCCTTCTTGCGCCCGGTCAGCCATAGATAGCCGTTTTCATCCTGTCTTCCCAAGTCGCCCGAGTTGAACCAGCCTTCCCTGGGCCAGATCCCTTTATTATGGGCCTCCTCAAGGTAACCGCCGAACACGCAGGGTCCTCTCATACAAACAGCTCCAATTTCGTTGGTTTTTGCTTCACGAACAAAAGCACCGTCTCCGTCGACAATGAATATTTTAATTTCGTGATAGGGAAGTCTTAATCCTATGGAACCGATTTTCCTCTCACCGTAATAGGGATTACAGGATGCGTTTCCTTCGGTCAGGCCATAAATCTCCAGGATTTTTATGCCGCTGTAAGTTTCGAATCTCTCAAATAGGTCAACAGATAACGGGGCTGCACCGCAGATCACATATTTTAGTGAAGAAATATCGGCTTCCCCTTTTTCGGCATCCAGGAGCATAGATAAAATGGTGGGTACTGCGGAAAAGGCAGTCGCTTTATAGTGTTCGGCGATGCGATAGAAATTTTCTATAATGGAGGGATTCCGATATCCCTGGGGTGACATCAATACTATGTGGGCACCGATGGATAAGGGATAAGAACCGGTCATCAGTGTTCCGTTGATGTGGAACAGGGGCAGCCCGACCAATATTACCTCACCGGAATTGAGTTCGGTGGCCATATCCGACGTTAAAGACAGGGCAACTTCGTTGAGGTGTGTATGGGGAACCAGTTTTGGTAACCCTGTGGTCCCTCCGGTATGGTATATTGATGCAGTATCATCCGGTATTATGATGCGGTTGGAATCGAGTTGATCTCCATTGTAGGATTCAATTTTATCGTCGAAACCGTAGATACCGTTGGGTTCGTCGCTCGGTCCGAATATTGAAACAATTGCTTTCAATTCGGGCAGGTGTTGACGGACTTCCAGGGCTTTTTCCCAGATATCGCTTCCGGGAAACTCTCCAAGAGCAACCAACACTTTGGTATTTGCCGCATTACAGATATCTGCAATTGTTTTTGTTTCCAACATGGGATTGATGGGATTGGCGATTCCTGCTGCTTCAGCCCCCCATAAGACGTAATGGGTGTGAGGCAGATTGGGAAGTATGTAAGAAACCACATCCTTGGGCCCTATTCCCAAATCATGGAAGAAATTGGCGGTCTGTGTAACTTTCTTTAAAAATTCCCGGTAGTTGATCTGAAGGGGTGCGTCGAATTGATCTCCCGACATGATTAAACTGATGGCAGGTGCATCGGGATTAATCATTGCTCCCTTTTTAATCATGTCGTATGTACTCTGAATATCAAATCGTTTTTCCAATGGTATTTTCTCAACCGCTTCGATACTGGACAGATCGGTAATTTTAATCTTTTTCACTGCATCCTCCTTTTCATTCTAATTCGAAATTTCAAACGGGAATTTCGGTTTCCGGATTAATTTTTTGCTTTCAAAATGTTATAGGAGGATCCGGGTTGAAAACAATGTCTGTAGAGCTAAATTCCTTGATGTTTTGTAACGTTGGCCGTTTGACGCAGATTATTTCGAAAAAATTTCTATTGATAGCGTCCTCGATTTTGACTATAGATGGAATTGGAATAGAAAAGTAAACGATATTTAAAAGACAAAATTGGCCAAATGCAAAAAGATATTTTACTATACCACCCATTCATGATTCCGTTTGTACATTACGCCTTACAATCTGGAATGACGGGTAATTGTCTTTTAAATGAATTTCAAATCAATACTTCCAACCTCAATTTACCGACATACCGGCTGTCCGCCGGACAATACAAACAGATGATTCAGAAACTGGTTGAAAAGACTGAGGACGAGCATCCTGGAATAGCGGTCGCTAAAACACTACATATTGAGCATTTCGGTCTTGTCGGATACATCATGATGAATTGTAACACGATTGCTGAGGCGCTTCAAAAATACAATCAATATCAACAAATATCTGGCAATGCCATTCACAGCATCATCGAAACGAAAGGGGATAGGATCCAATTTTACTGGCCGATGCTTCATCCTGATCTGAGCGAAATAAAGAGAATCCTGCTGGAAGGCTCCATCCTTGCTACCATGCGGCTGTACGGCTATTTATCAGGAGAGGAACAACCTCCGGCCGAGGTTTGGTTTGATTTCCCCAGGCCTAACAATACCGATATATACGAACGGACTTACAAGGCGGAGTTAAAATTTAATAAACCTTGGACGGGAGTTATATTTAATCAAAAGCATCTTGAAGTACCCGTGAAGGTTCCGAACCGAGATCTGCTGTCGGTTTTCGAGAATTGTGCCCGTGAGCGGTTTCGATATCTGCTTGGACACAGGTACTATTCCGACAGGGTCGTGAAGCTTCTGAGCCGTCGTAAAACATCAATACCGAGTCTGGGCAGTATATCCAGAGAACTTAAGATGGGGAAAAATAATCTTCAGTTAAAACTGCGGAATGAAGGCACGACTTTTCGCGAGTTGAGAAACGAGATCCAATGCGAGCGGGCAAAAAATTATTTAAAATCCCAACAATATTCAGCAGTCGAGACGGCTTATCTGTTGGGCTATTCCGATCCCGGTACTTTCTGCAGAAATTTCAAACGCTGGACCTGGATGACCACCAAAGAATTTAGGATCGGAACTTGATTATTTTACAATTGAACAGATAAACTGGGAGAGTAGAAATGACTTATGAAAATCTGATTGTAGAGAAAAAAGATTATGTTGGGACTATAACTATTAACAGACCACCGGTAAACTCAATAAATCTTGCGACGGTAGAAGAGTTTGGAAAAGCTCTGGATGATTTGGGGGCTGATAAAGAGGTTCGTGCTGTTATTATAACCGGAGCAGGCGGAAAAAGTTTCTCAGCAGGATTTGATATAAGCGATGCAGCAAACGCAGAAAAAATCGGGAAATGTGGTTCTGATACATGGTCAAGAATAGATCGATTCCAAAAACCTATAATAGCTGCGATAAACGGATTTGCCTTTGGTGGTGGATGCGAGCTTGCACTTGCTTGTCATTTCAGGATAATGGCGGATACCCCAAAGGTAAAAATTGGCCTTACTGAATTAAATCTTGGAATTATCCCCGGCTGGGGTGGAACTCAGCGAATGACAAGGGTAGTCGGCAAGGCAAAAGCTCTTGATATGATTCTGTTCAGCAAGAGGATTCCGGGAAAAGAAGCACTCGAAATCGGACTTGTTAACAAGGTTGTTGCAGTAGAAGATCTTATGGAAGAAGCGACAGCCCTTGCAAAAACACTTTCCGAAAGACCTCCATTAGCGGTTTCAGCAGTATTGAAGGCAATATCCACAGGGCTTGATTATGGAATGAACGAAGGGTTGAAAATTGAGCAGGAAGGTGTTGATATTACAAGAAATTCAAAAGATGCGATCGAAGGCTTTACTGCATTTTTTGAAAAGCGAAAACCTGCTTTTAAGGGAGAGTAAAGCACCGTTAATTATTCTTATAAAGCCCTGATCATTGCTAATGAATAGTGACCGAGAATTGCTGCATCCCCACATCTTGTCGCAACATGTGCATTTGGGTTGTTGAAATAAATTTTCGATTTTTAAAGTGCTGTTTTTGGGGCTTCTAAGGTTTGTTTTCGATGTTTTGTTACTTTACTGCGATAAGTTCAATAGTGAAAAT
>CAXHYW010000079.1:0-10170 GCA_964021475.1 uncultured Desulfobacteraceae bacterium
CAATGGAGGATGCGGCCTGGATCAATCCCAGCCCGCAGGTTAAAAAACTGAAATAGGATACCTGGGGAAATGGGATCAGGTCTCTTAATATCACCAGGAATAAAAATAAAAAATATGAAAAATGAACCCCCAGGAAGACCATTTTGGATCCGAATTTATCCACCATTTTTCCGCCGGTATAAAAACCAACCATTGCGCCCAAAAAAAGCATGGTCCCCATGTGAACGATAGTATCATCGGTAAAATGCAGTACATTTTTTTCAAGCAGTCCCAGAGTAACAGGCCAGGCACCTGTGGCAAGCATCAATAAAAAGGTATAGGCGCAAAAGGGCATATATCCGGGGATTTCGGGTATGCCAATGGCGATTTTCCACAATGATTTTTCTTTGTAATCACCGGTCTCAATTTCCGGAATTCTTAAATACAGAAACATCTGGAGAAACAAAAGGGAGGTAAAGAAAGCAAGTATCAGTTGATAGGTCCCAATGGATGCATTTCTTTCCAGGATGAAGGTGAGGAGAACAGAACAGCCAATGGCAAAGATTTGCCAGGAAACCCGCAGATTTCCAAAAAATGATCCCCGGATCTCTTCTTTGATTAAGGGACTTAAAAGGGCAAACCATCCGGATAATAGTGCAGATATGCCAATGCTGAACAGGACAATACCACCGACAATAAATTTGATTGCAATCTTTGGATCATGGAAACCGGCCTGTATAATGAAAAAAAAACCAAAAATTGTGAGAAAAATACCCGAGACTCCGATTTTTTTCTTACCATAGTTATCTGCAAAATAGGCGAAAGGAATGGATAAAAAGAACATGAGAACCGAGGGCAGAGATAACAAAATTAATACATCAGAGCTTTTTAACCCCAGTTTTAAAAGATAGGCCAGTAAAAACCCATTCTTGAAAAAGAGCTGGGGCATAATGCTTGCGCAAACGGCAAAGATAATGGTCACTATGATTTTATTTTTCGGCTGCAGCTTTTTTATCCTCTAAAATTTCCCACCTTGAGTACAATTCCTGGACCTTTAATTCCGATTTTTCAAGTTGTAAGCAGATGTCTGTCATCAGTACAGAATCGCTGATCACCGCAGGTTCTTGGATTTTTTCGGTCAGTTTCGCAACCTGTGCTTCAGCCTCAAGGATATTGTGTTCAATGTGCTCAAGCTCATACTTGTCTTTATATGAAAAACTATTCCCCTTGGATACTTTTTTAGGCGCATTTTTCTTTTTGCTGGGTGTTTTAACTGTTTCTTTGGCAGCATTCCGGCTGGTGAGAATCTGGTTAAAATCTTTGTAAAACTGGGCCCCTTTATCGGGATCCAGGTAGAGGATTTTGTGGCAGACCCTATCCATGAGATACCGATCATGGGAGACAATGATGACAGCACCGGCAAACTCCTTGATACTTTGTTCCAGTACTTCCAGAGAAAGAATATCCAAATCGTTGGTGGGTTCATCCAGCAAGAGAATATCACAGGGTTCGAGCATGAGATTGGCAAGGATGATCCTGGCCTTTTCACCACCGGACAATCGTTTGATCGGCATATCCAACTGGTCAGGCATGAACAAAAACCGTTTTGCCCAGGTGACCACATGAACACTGCGATCTTTATAGTTTACTGAATCTCCGCCACCAGGATTCAATGCTTCTCTCAGGGGAATCTCAGGATTCAATTGGGTCCGTTTCTGATCAAATATGGCAATCCGTAAGTTTTCCGCCCACTTAATGGTTCCCTCATCCGGCTCAATGTTTTTTTTGAGGATGGACAGCAGGGTTGATTTCCCGCTACCGTTTTCCCCCACCACCCCCAGGCAGAACCCAGGACCCAGTTCAAAGGTGAGGTTGGAAAATAATGTTTTGCCCTCAAATCCTTTTTCTAATTTATATGCCTGGAGCAATTTACGGGTTTGACGGCCTGTGGCGGAAAAATCAATGCCTATTTTGGTGGCTATTTTGTTCCGGCTCTTGAGTGCAAAAAGTTCTGTTCGAAGTGTTTCAGCCTGGTCAATTCGGTATTTAGCTTTGGTGCTGCGGGCTTTGGCACCCTGGCGTAACCATTCGTCTTCCCGCCTCATTTTGCTGGCCATGGAGGATTGTTTTTTTTGCTGGGCTTCCAGAAACTTTTCCCGTTCCCGTTCAAATTTAATATATTGGCCCTGGATTTTAAAATAGCCCTGGACATAATATTTTCCAATTTCCATGATGTTGGCGCAGACATTTTCAAGGAAGGTCCGGTCATGGCTGACAACAATAAAGGAAAATGATGCAGTCTGAAGCATTTTCTCCAACCAGAGAATCCCGGAAATGTCCAGATGATTGGTGGGTTCGTCCAGCAGGAGAAGATCCGGCTTCATGCAAAGGGCACGACTTATGGCCAGTCGCTTTGTCCAACCGCCGGACAAATTTTTAGCAAGGATCGTTGGATCGGCAAACTTGCCCTTGCCCAGGGTCTGATTTACCCTTTTGTGCCGTTCCTTTTCGTCAATGGGCGCATCTTCCAGGCAATCGTATAATATGGTTTCAATGGATTTTTCCGGATCGAAGGTATCTTGCTGGGCAAGGTAAACAAAATGAGCTCTTTGCCCCCCGATGATTTCTCCTTCATCGGGAGCCGTTATCCCCTGGATGATCTTTAGCAGAGTGGATTTCCCGCTGCCGTTCATGCCGATGAGACCCAATTGTTCCTTTGCCTTAAAGTCAAGGGAGAGATCGCTAAAAAGGGTGTCATCTCCATAGGCTTTTGATACGTGGTTTAAACTGAACAAAACTGACATAATTTATCTTTTTTTTAAGGTTAAATTTTTAAGGTTAGATTTCTAAGGTTAGGGATTGTTCCGGATCAGCTTGAACACCCGTATCATTTTGATTAAAAAAACAATTGCAAGGGTGAGGCTGATGAGTATGATGAAGCTTGCCGCAAAAAAGGTCATGATAAAATAGTGGGGATTTTCAAGGGCGTAGGCAGCCCCCATAAGGTCCACGCCAAAGATCAGGAAAAAAATTGATGCCAGCATCATCAGTATCTGAAGGATCCACCAGGTATATTTCATTTGTGCTTTTTTGGGCTCCCTGCCATAAATATTGGGGTAACAAAATCCCATGAAGTTTATAGGGTTTAGTAAAAAAAATCAATTCAATTCAAAATCTATATCATTTCTATATTGATTAATTGCAGGCCTTTCCTATATTAATATCTGAGAGCATCCGCAATGAACAGATGCTTTTGCCTCAAACTAAACTTTAAGGATATTTAATGAAACATTATCGAGAGGAATTGTGGTTTCAGATAGATTCCAGAAGAGCCTATATCAATATTACCCGGGATGTGGAAAAATGCCTTGAGAAAAGCCATATCCAAAATGGTCTTCTGTTATGCAATGCCATGCACATAACCGCTTCCGTATTTATCAATGACGATGAGGCAGGGCTCCACCATGACTATGATCTCTGGCTGGAAAAATTAGCCCCCCATATGCCGGTTGAACAATACCGGCACAATGTGGGGGAAGACAATGCCGATGCTCATATGAAGCGCCAGATCATGGGGCGTGAAGTGACGGTGGCAGTCACAGACGGGCAATTGGATTTTGGCACCTGGGAACAGATTTTTTATGGAGAGTTTGATGGAAGAAGAAAAAAACGGGTTTTGGTTAAGATTATTGGGGACTAGGGGGATTTATGAAGCTGTTGCTGGTTGAAGATGACGAAAAAATCGCCCGGTTTGTTGAAACGGGTCTGAAATCTTCAGGGTTTGCCGTGGATATTGCCGATACCGGCAGGAAAGGGTTTGATATGGCCGTTGATGCGCCCTATGACACCCTGATCATCGATATCATGCTGCCGGAGCTGGACGGATTTTCCCTGATTCGTAAATTGAGGGAACACAAAAACAATACCCCCATCATTGTGCTGAGTGCCCGGGGTCGTGTGGATGACAGGATAAAAGGGCTGGAGGCCGGTGCCGATGATTATCTGACCAAACCCTTTTCCTTTTCAGAACTTCTGGCAAGGGTCCAGGCGCTTATCCGCCGAGCCGGCAATGTCACTGACCCTACCTGTCTTTCCCATGGGGATCTGTCCGTGGATCTTGTTAAACGACAGGTAAAAAGAGGGGATGAAATAATTGAGCTGCAACCCCTTGAGTTTTCCTTACTGGAATATTTATTGCGGAATAAGGAGCGGGTGGTCTCAAAAACCATGATCATGGAGCATGTATGGAACTATAATTTTGACCCCATGACCAATGTGGTGGAAGCAAGGATTTGCAGGCTCCGGGATAAAATTGACAAAGACCAACCCACAAAATTGATCCACACGGTGCGGGGTGCCGGATATGTCGTTAAAATAGAGGATTCTTGAAAGAATATGCCTGAAAAAAAAACACCTAAAAAAAAAATATTTGGAAAAAAGATATTTGGGAAAAAAATGCCTGACCTGTTCAAGACCATCGCCTTTCGTTTGACCCTCTGGTACGCGGGGATTTTTTCCATTTCTTCTTGTGTGGCCTTTGCCCTGTTTTATTTTCTGGCAACCCAGACCCTCCAGGAACAGACAGACCGGGATTTGCTTGAAAAAGCGAGGTATTTTTCCACGGTCATTCAAGGCAACGGGCTTATGGGGGCCAGTAAACTGGCGGTAATTGAAGCCCAGGCAGCCGGAGAAAAAAAGATTTTTTTCAGGCTGCTCTACCCAAGCGGTGAAGTTTTTGCCTCATCACACATGTCCTATTGGAAGGATATCCGCATTGAGAAGACAGCCATTAACACTCTGTTACAAACAAAAGGCCATATATTTACAACCTGGTTAAAAAAGCCCGATGATCAGAAAGTTCGGGTATTGTATAGTTTTGTCGCGGTTAATGTTATCTTGCAGACCGGAATTGCCATGGATTTTGAGTCAAAATTCATATCAGCCTTTAAAACGGTTTTTCTGGTCGCCATGGGTTTTATTATTATTTTTTCTGCCGTTTCCGGGCTCTTTCTTGCCAGAAAGGCCCTAACAGGAGTGAAAGCCATTACCCGAACAGCAAACAGTATCACCGGCACTAACCTGGAAAAAAGGGTTCCTGAAACCGGCAATCAAGATGAGCTGGATCTCTTAGCTGGAACCTTTAACCGGATGCTGGACCGGATTGAAGCGCTGGTTAAAGGTATCAGGGAAATGAGTGATAACATTGCCCATGACCTGAAAAGCCCTCTGACAAGGATCAGGGGATTTGCCGAAATTGCTCTGGTGAACACCGATGATCTGGACCATTACAGAGGTATGGCCGCTAACACCATTGAAGAATCGGATCGGCTCCTGGATATGATTAATACCATGTTGGTGATTTCCAAGGCCGAAGCTGGAGAGGGCGAGTTCCTTTATAAATCCGTGGATCTGTCGGCCCTGGTTCGAAACGCCTGTGATCTGTTTGTGCCGGTGGCAGAAGACAAGGGCATTGAGTTTACCTATGAAGTGGCAGAACAAATTCAAATTGAAGCCGATGACAGAATGCTCCAGCGGGCATTTTCCAATCTTTTGGACAATGCATTGAAATATACACAAGAAAAGGGAAGGGTCCATGTGGACCTTCAAAGAGATTCCCATGAATTTATAAAAATTCGGGTGACCGATACCGGTCCGGGTATAGAGTCTGTCTATTTAGAAAAAATATTTGAACGGTTTTTCCGGGCAGAGTCCTCCAGGACGACTCCCGGAACAGGTTTGGGCTTAAGTTTTGCCCGTACCGTTGCCAAACAGCACAAGGGTGATCTGATTGTTGCAAGTAAACTGGGCAAGGGGAGTGTCTTTTCAATGAGATTACCATATCGTAACTTTCAGATCATTTAAAAGTCATGTTTCTGTATTACTATGGTGTCAGTGTTTTATATTTGTATGAATTTATATCAAAGAGGAGAACAGCCATGAGGTATATGAAACAAATTTTATTGGTTATTGTCATTGCAGGGTTCTTTTCCCTGCCGGTCGCAGCCGAGCAAATAACCCAGATGGTTCCGGCCAGTTTTTCAAATCTTGCAGAACATGCAAAAACAGGGGTGGTCAATATCCAGACGGTTAAAACCATAAAGGGCGGGGGCCGGGTATTTCAACATTTTTTTGGTTCCCCCTTTGGTGGGAATAAGAATGGCATGGAGCGGTTTTTTTCCCCCTTACCAAACCAGAGCCCCGGGTCTCGTAAGGAAAAAAGCCTGGGGTCGGGATTTATCATCAGCCAGGACGGATTTATTGTCACCAACAACCATGTGATCAAGGACGCAGACCAGATCAAGGTGATTCTCCATGATGACAAGGAGTATGATGCTCAGATTATCGGGACCGACCCCATGACCGATCTGGCCCTGATAAAAATTGACGTCAAAAATCTTTCGCCCTTAAAATTCGGTAGTTCCTCCGATGCCAAGGTGGGCTCCTGGGTGGTTGCCATCGGCAGCCCCTTTGGTCTTGAACAAACCGTGACCGCAGGGATCATCAGTGCAAAGGGACGAATTATCGGGTCCGGGCCCTATGATGATTTCATCCAGACAGATGCCTCCATTAATCCCGGGAACAGCGGCGGCCCTTTGCTGAACCTCAAAGGGGAAGTGATCGGTATCAACACCGCCATTATACGTTCCGGCCAGGGAATCGGATTTGCCATCCCGTCTGATCTTGCCACGGGTATTATTGACCAGCTCACCCAGTCCAAACAGGTCTCCAGGGGGTGGATGGGAGTTGCTATCCAGGATGTGACCCAGGAACTGGCAGAATATTATGGCATTAAAGAAACAAAAGGGGTGTATGTCGCCAAGGTTTATGAAGATAACCCCGCCCACAAGGCCGGGGTTCAAACAGGGGATGTCATTACAACGATTAACGGCAGAAAAATTGATACCTCAAGGGATTTGACGGTCACCATTGCCAACCTGAAAGTGGATCAAAAAATAAAGGTCAAAGTCATCCGCAAGGGAAAAGAAAAAATGATTAACGTGACCCTTGGGAAAAGGCCGGACCAGGAGTCCCAAATCCTTGCCACAAAGGATGGTTATGATACCTTCGGATTTATGTTAAAACAGGTGGACGACGCCATTGCCCAAAAGCTTGGGTATCCGGCAGGAATTAAAGGGTTGATTGTAACCCAGCTTAAAGCGGATAGCCCGGCAGCTACGTCCGGTGTTCGTATAGGAGATCTGCTGATTGAATTCAACCACCAAAAATTAGAAACGGTGGGCCAGTATCAGGCATATATAGAAAAACTTAAAAAAGACCATCTTGCTCAGCTCCTGTTTCGTAGGGGCAACAGCCATGTGTTTGTGGTCCGGTTTGGAAAATAAGTTATAAAATTTTCGGTCTTAAAAATTGATTGCCAGGGGCAGGGGGTGGCAATAGCCACCCTCTGCCTTTTTGTTAAATTATATTGTTAAGAAACCAAAATGCAAATCACCGCAATCCAGGTATTTATAAGCTAAATGTCACGCATAAATCAAAGTCATGATGTATGCCTGCCAGGAGCCCAGACGGGATGCATACATATCATCCCATGCATGTTTGAGTTTTTCAAAATGATTTTACAACACGACATTGAATGAGTATTTATGGTATAAGTGATCCAGAATTCATTATTTTAAAATACAAGGAAAAGAATGAAATTTTATTCAATATTTGTTGCGTTGTTAATTTTATTATCACCTGGTGTTTATGGTAATAATTTCAAGCTCATTTGCGGTGCAGTTGCCCAGGCAAGTGAAGTAACTGAACAAAAAGTTGCTGAACTCTACGTGGCAACATTCAACAGAGCCCCGGATAAGCCAGGGCTTGACTTTTGGGTCAATGATTCCGGATTCACAATCGAGCAGATTGCAACAAGTTTCTTTGATCAGACCGAAACCCAAGATCTCTATCCTCCCGGAACTACGGAGACTGAGTTTGTCACGTCCGTCTATGATAATCTTTTTAATAGACTTCCAGATGCGGCAGGGCTTGATTACTGGGTTGATGCTCTCGGAAGCTATGCTGTGACAAGGCCTATCATGATCGAAGCCGTGAAAAACGGGGCCCAGGCAACCGATGCAAAAATTGTTGCCAACAAGGCTGAGGTCGGACTATATTATGCCAACAAAGATCTGCAAGAGTATTTCTTGCTTTCGAATGTAACAGAAGATCTATCAACTGTTGAAATAGCTAAATCTAATATAGATGAGAACTTGGTAGCAGAAACCTGTGACGTAAAGTATATCCCAAGTATTGAGAGGGGTAACTTCGATGATTTTAAGAGATCCGCAAATATTAAATCTTATGGTTACCTTATCGAAAATGATTTCACGGATTGTGCTCCAGTGAGTTTAGTGGAGAGTTTTGATGTGAGACCGGGTGATTGTTCAACTGATGGAAAATATGATGACTGTGCAGAGGATAGTGAACGTAGCGAATTGGCTGAAATTTATAAATCTACATTTTCAGGTGATGAATATTACTATGGATGGTCAATATACTTTCCTGATGATTATGTTAATGTCTATCCAACTAAAGTAGCACTGGGACAATTTCATCAAAAAGGTGCCCATGTTATTTGGATGTTTCAAAATTATAATGGTGGCTATCATCTTGATAATCAAGTTGCAGGGCATAGTTCCACGGATGACTATATTGAATTGATCAAAGAAAATGAATTGAGGGGGAAATGGCACAAAATTGAAGTTCATGTTCGGTGGTCAACAGATCAATCTGGCTTTTTTCGAGTTTCTGTCAATGATAAAAAAATATCCGATTACTCAGGCCCTACTATGACTGCAAATGCCGTTTATTTTAAATATGGGCTTTATCGCTCATTTGTGCTTCGGTATCTGGAGAAAAATAATGTTGATGAAGTACCTGCACAAAAGGTTTTCTTTTCAAATGTTAAAAGGGGTAATAGTCGTGAAGAATTACTTCCATAATATTAAAGCTTTCTAATGATGGGAATTTTCTAAAACCTAACTTTTGTGCATTATCGATGAAATAAATATTTATATGCTTTCCATTAAAAAACATTCGCTGTAGTTTCAATAGGATTGTATATAATTACCGGTTGGGGACCGCACTGACTCCAAAATTGTAACTGAATTTTCTAAGAGGTAAGGAGTCATGAACCTGTTCTATCTCACTGGCTTAAATCACACTCCCCCCTGAAATAGGACCATATATCACACTTCATGCCTGTTTCCTTATTTACACAAAAATATCCTATGGAAACACCATTCTCTTCGATTGGTTTGAGGGCATAACCGTCCTTTATGCATTTCATCGCCGCCGGGTTTGCCAGTCCCTTTGCAGGAATGGTCTGGCTATCTGCTAAAAAATTGTTTTCCCCCTGAGAACAGGCAACACCAATTAAAAACAGAAAAGATACTCCTGTAATTAATTTACTTTTCATGGACTGGCACTCCATTGGGCATGGGAATTCTTTCGGATGAAGGAAATATAAGCCCAGTACCTGAAGATATCTGTTTTGTCTGGAAATTACTTCTGGAGTTTTCCATGTTTTTGACAGAATCCTCATCCAGCATCTGCATCTTGATTTCTCCAGATGTTTTTTTGGTGATCATAACCTTTTTCATTACAATATCTTTAGGTGGAAGCCTTTTTCCGTTATATGCTTTGCCTAAAAGTTCAGTGCCGGAAACCGGCTGTTTATCTACCGAAGAAGACTTTAAGGCAGTCCCATAATAGCTTGAAACATTAACTAATCCCCAGCTGTAGGATCCATTGTTCAACTCATTACTTTCATCAACCGAATTTAAATCATCCACCCATAGAGCCATATAATAAACACCAGAGGGGACATTGTTCTGATCATGATCCCTATACAGGTTAAAATATGCGGTATTTAAACTGTTTCGGTAAATCGTGGAGCCAGGATTTAAATAAAATGCAGCCTGCTCATAAAATAGAAATATTTCATTCCCATTCCCCAACGTCTGATCCATGTCCAGGATCAGGTTGATATACCAATCAACTGAATTTATAGCGGAAACACCACTGTTCTCAACCTCATAAGTCAGGGTGCCATTTCCATATCCATCCCAGTCCGCATACCAGGAATTAACGCTGAGATCAGGCATGGAATTTTCAATTGTGATTGTACTATCGCCTAGGGATATATTATCATTTTCATTGGATTCTGTCATCTCCCCCAGATCATCC
>CAXHYW010000080.1:0-10136 GCA_964021475.1 uncultured Desulfobacteraceae bacterium
AGTCGTATCCTCCATGTGAAACAGAACCATTTGCTCAATTTACCGGCCTATATTGACGAGGCCGGGCAAATAGATCCCATCAATCAGCAAACATTGATTGACCAGTGTGCCAAGGCGGGGTTTATCCCTGTTTTTGCTTCGGTAGAAGCCCAATCAACCGCTGAATATTGGATCGGTCTCAAGGAGGTGGATGGTAAGATTTGCGTTACAAAAGATGACTGGTTTCGCCTCACACCAAAACCGTCTGGGGCTTTGGAAAGATGAAAAACGCAACCCGCAATCTTTTGTTCAAGTTCCTGGAAACCGGACGGATCAGCAGTTCCAATGTTCCCAAATCTTGCCTGGTAGATATTTTGAACTTGAAGAACCAGGGCTTCATCGACTGGGAGAAATCTGGAAGGGGAGGGGTTTACACCGTTGATGACCGGGAGGCGATAATAACCCTATTGGAAAACACGGGGTATCACGGGTCAACAGAGGCGCTTACACCAAAAGCTAAGGCTGTGGCTTTTCACAAAGACGCTCATAAAGGCAGGGATGACACCCTTCTTCTCATGCTTTCCGCTACCCAGGAGGTGTTTTGGCATAATAATGGGGTATCTGTTAATCTTTTTAAAATCGTTCAGGACTGCGGCATCGCCTCCCTGCTCATAAGACCCGGCGACAACTGGCATACCGACAAACCCATAGCGCTTGTGGAGAACATGGATTTGCTTGTGTATGCGGATCAATATTTCAAAAATATTAAATTCGGCGGCAGTGTTCTTTATTATGGCGGCTGGATATCAAAAAGAACCGTTGGATGGTTGAAAACATTAAAGAATGTCCCGGTAACAATTTTCCCTGATTATGATCTGGTCGGTCTGAAAAATTATCTTACCCTTAAAAAAGAGTTGCCAGCTCTGGAAATTTATATTCCACAAAACTTGCCCGAACTGCTTAATAGATACGGAAAACCTGAAAAATTGGACTCATTGACCGATAGAAAGATCATTGAGCAAACCCGGGATAAAGATGCCCTGGCTCTTTACTCCTTACTATTAAAACATGGGGTTTGCCTTGACCAGGAAAGCCTGATGTTAAATGATTAAACCTTACCCTATAATGGAGAATTCATGAAAAGAATCCTTGCTGCTGCTCTCTGTCTTTTGCTGGTTTTTATTGCAATTTTACTGGTAAACACCTGGCGTTTCACTCCCCAACTTTCCGAGGTTTCGATAATCCATGTTCCCCTGGCCGATGGGGAAGGGTCTGTGGAAAGGCTGTCCAAGGCCATCCAAATCAAGACCATCTCCCTGGAAGATGAAACCCGCGCCGAAGGGGATGTGTTCTTATCGTTTCATCGTTTTCTGGAAGATTCTTTTCCAAACCTCCATGAAAAAATGACCCGGGAAATCATTGCCCCCTATTCCCTTTTGTATAAATGGGAAGGCAGCAACCCGGAATTAAAACCCATGGCCCTGCTGGCCCATTTTGATGTGGTGCCTGTTGAGCCGGGGACCGAGGATCTCTGGACCTATCCCCCCTTTAGCGGTCAGGTTGCGGATGGATTTGTCTGGGGCCGGGGTACCCTTGATATGAAAGCCACTTTTATGGCCATTTTGGAATCGGTGGAACACCTCGTCAAGCAAGATTTCGTGCCCCAACGGACCATTTATTTTGCCTTTGGCCATGATGAGGAGGTTGGCGGTGCGAAGGGAGCGGCCAGGATTGCATCCCTTTTCGAACAAAAGAAAATCCAACTGGCATTTACCCTGGATGAAGGCATGGTCATTCTGGACAAGGATTTGTCGCCCTCCCGGGAACCTTTGGCCATCATCGGGATTGCAGAAAAAGGGTATGTGACCCTGAAGCTAACCGCCACAGGTCAGGGCGGCCATTCCTCCATGCCTCCCGGTAAAACAACCCTGGGCATCCTTGGCCGGGCCATTGTAAGTCTTGAGGAAAATCAGATGCCCGCCACCCTGGCCGGGCCCGTGGGAGAGCTGTTTAACGCCATTGGGCCGGATATGCCCTTTCTGAAGAAACTTCTTTTTGCCAATCAATGGGCATTCAAACCCCTGCTCCTGAAAGTATTGGGAACAGGGAATACCACCAATGCCATGATACGAACCACCACAGCCCCCACCATCATCCAGGGCGGGGTCAAGGCCAATGTATTGCCAACCTCAGCCTATGCCCTGGTTAATTTTCGTATTTTGCCCGGTGATACGATCAAGGATGTCATCGCCCATGCAAAACATGTGATTGATGATTCTGCAGTTGAGATTTCCATTGATGGAAAAACCAAGTCTAACCCTTCTCCTGTGTCATCCCACACGTCAACGCAATTTCTTCGGATTCAAAAAACCATCCAGCAGATTTTCCCCGGAACTTGTGTTGCCCCGGGTCTGGTTCTTGCCGGCACGGATTCCAAACATTACCCAGGGGTCAGTGATAATTGTTATCGGTTTAGCCCCTTTATTTTTGGACCCAAAGACACCTCCCGCATCCATGGTACCAATGAGCGGGTCTTGATAGAAAACTATATGGATGCCCAGAAGTATTATATTCAGCTTATTAAAAATACATCTGTAAAGTAATTTTTTTGGCCCTTGGGCTTATAATTCAGTGTATTGGACGAATCTTTAAAGATATTGGGTCATGATTTCGCGTAATTCTTTTTTTGCTATTTTACCGATAAGCGACCGTGGAACATCCTGGGTAATGATTATTTTCCGGGGGATTTTATAGTCAGCCAGTCCCTTTTGGCAGTATTCCAGTAACTCTTTGGGCGTAAGTTCAATGCCGGGTTCTGGAATGACAAAGGCCACGCCTGATTCCCCCCAGACAGGATCAGGGATCTCAAGCACTGCTGATGTGTTTACCCCGGGATAGGTGCTCAGGTAAGATTCTATTTCCACGGGGTATATATTGTACCCGCCGCTGATATACATCTCCTTGATACGGCCCATGAAAATCAAATATCCCCGTTCATCCAGTTTCCCAAGGTCTCCTGTGCCCATCCAGCCGTTTTGGAAAACATTTTTATCATCTTCAGGGTCCATGTAACCGTTGATAACGCTGTCACCCTGTACCCACATTTCACCAACCTGACCCTGGGGCAGCTCGTTTCCGTCTGGATCCAGGATCTTCATGCCAAACCCTTTTCCAGGCTTGCCTTCGGTGAGTTCCACAATCTCAAGGGGGTCGGCAAGGTTGGTAAAGGTGAAAAATCCGGCAGTCTCGCTCATGCCCCAGGAAGCGACTATTTTGGCATTGGAAAAGGCCTGGGAAATCTGTCTGACCAGTTCCGGAGAGGAGGGCTCTCCAGACGTCAGCACCAGTTTAACACTGGACAGGTCCACGGTTGAAAAATCAGCATTTTTGAATATGAGCCGAAACATGGTGGGCACACCGCCCAGAAAGGTAATGCCATGTTTTGATGCCATATCCAGGGTCTCCTGGGGATCGAATTTGGGGAGCAGAACGCCTGTGGCTCCGGCATAGAATTGGGTGGCAAGAAGATCGTGGGTGCCTGCCACGTGGCTGGTGGGCATGTTACATAAAATTTTATCAGCAGAGGTCACATTCCAGGTTTCGGCCGTTGCCCTGGCCATGGCCCAGGTGTTTTTGTGACTGATCACAGCTCCCTTGGGCCGGCCCGTGGTCCCGCTGGTAAATATGATGATATAGGGATCATCTCCCTTGGGCTGAACTTCTTTGGGGATAGGTTTTGCCTGGCCTTCCAGCAGGGTTTCGTAGGGTTTTGCTTTTGGGTAGTCCAGGTTCCCGAAGTAAGAAAAAACAGCCTCAAAGGAATACAGATCCACCAATTGTTCCACCTCGGCCTTGACCTGTTCGGGAAAAGCCAGGGTTACCAAGGCCCTGGGGGAGGTCCGTTGGCACAGGGCTACCATTTCACCGGCCTTAAATCTTGGATCCAGGGGAACAACCACCAGGCCGATTTTACCGGCAGCCATGAACATCGTGGAAAAAGCCGGGGACTGGGGTAGGAGAGTAGCGATCCTGTCACCCGGCTTCATGCCCATGTCCAGAAGAGCTGTGGCCACACGGTCTATTTCATGGTTAAATTCAGCATAGGTAACAGGTTGATCAAAAAAAACATAGGCGATCTGGTCGGGTTGGTTTTTTGCATGGGTTTCTATCACATTTGGAAATGGTCTGTTCATCTTTTACCTCCCTTGGTGATGGTTATTTATCGGTTAACACCTCATTCCTCTTTTTTTGATTCCAAGATTTGTGCGTTCATTATCAAAAACCGTCTCGACCCAGTCGCACAGCAGGGGTCTTGTCTCTCTGGGGTCAATGATATCCTCAATTCCAAAATGCTCTGCTGCCCTGAATGGCTGGGCAAACCCCCTATAATATTCCTGGAGCTCATCATGGAGTGCCATGGGATCTTCGGCAGATTCAATCTCAGCCCGGTGCGCCGCATATACCCCGCCTTCTATGGGAATATTGCCCCAGTATGCCGACGGCCATGCATATCGCCAATTTAATTTTCCAGGATCAGATTGTGCGCCACCTGCCACACCAAAACATTTTCTCACATAGATGGAAGCCCAGGGCACACTTGCCTGGGTCACAGCAAAGCTTGCCCTCACTCCCTTTCTGATGGTGCCACAGGTTTCAGATTCAACCCCGATAAAAAAACCGGGTTGATCAACAAGGTTTACAATGGGCAGGTGAAAGGTGTCACACATATCTATGAACCGCTGGAATTTTTCAGCAACATCCCAGGCAAACGCCCCGGCTTTAAATCGGGTATCATTTGCCAGTACGCCCACGGGATACCCATTTAATCTGGCAAGGCTTGTGATCTGAGATTGTCCCTGAAACTTTCCTATTTCAAACAGGGAGTTTTTGTCAAAAACACATTCCATCAGTCTTCTCATGTCATAGGTTTTTTTCCCGATTTTGGGAATAATTGACAAGAGTTCCTCTTCCCTGCGTTCTGGGTCATCTGGGTCATCCGGGTCAGCATACTTTTGTTGGGGCATTTCCCATACATTGGAGGGCAGATAATCTAAAAATTTTTTTGCCTGGTCAATGGCATCTTCTTCGCTCTCCGCTTCATTATCAATGACATTGCTCATCCGGGTGTGGATTCTGTATCCCCCCAGCTCTTCCTTTGTTACTTTCTGGCCCTGGGCCCACTGGACAAGGGGGGGGCCGCCCACAAACACCTGGCTTTTTTCCTTGACCATTATGGATAAATGGGATTCAACGGCAAGCAGGGCGCCAATGCCGGAAACAGGTCCCAGGGCCACGGAAACCATTGGTACTTCAGACATCAGATCCGCCAGCATCGCGGTGGCCACATCGTTGACAATGGGCAGTTCCAGGTATCCGATATCTGCAACTTCACGAATGGTACCACCGGCACCATCTAAAAGTCTTACAAGGGGTAATCTCATTTCGTGGGCCATTTTGCCGTTATAGGCAAGCTTTGCCTTGAACAGCTTGCCAACCGAAGCCCCCCGGATGGTAAAATCATCCCCCTGGACAATGACCCGTCTTCCATTGATTTTTCCTTTGCCAATGACAACGGGGCAGGGCGTTAGTGTCTCCAGATCCTGGTTATTGTTAATATAGGTTGCAGCACCTGTCATTACTCCGGTTTCCTTGAATGATCCCGGATCAAGCAGCAGGTCTATTCTTTCCCTGACAGTCATTTTTCCTGAGTTGTGCTGACGTATTATATTTTCTTTTCCGCCAAGCTCATAGGCCCGTTTTTTTCTTTTTTCGATCTCCTCCACTTCTTTCTTCCACATTTTATAAATCTCCTGTTATCCCTTTGTGAGGTTCAATCTAATGTTGATAAATTAAAAACTATGCCCATGACCCTGGTCAGAATTTGGTCGGCCAATTGGCCAGGCAGTGGTCACCAATCCCATGGCCGTCTGAATCCCGGACAATGGTCAAAATATCTGTCAGGTATTTTCGGGTTTGCCGGGGGTCTATGATATCTTGAAGGAAATAATCCTGGGCAGCGGGATAGGCAGATGAATCAGAGACCATGAGGTCGAGCATTTTTTTTCGTTCTTCTTCGGGAAGGTTTCCGAACACCACGTCTGCGGCAATGGTCGGATCCATGAAACCCAGTTCTCCTGTAGGCCAGGACACAAAATAGTCCGGTCCCACCCCGGGTCCGCACATGTTTACGGCTGCCTGGCCATAGGATTTCCGGATGACAATGACTATTTTGGGGACCGTAACCTGGCACAGGGCCTGGAGGTTGTTGACCACCTTGGCGCCCACACGTTTTTCTTCCGCTTCTTTTCCCACCATGTGGCCGGGGGTGTCATGGAGAAAAACGATGGGGATATTAAATGAATCGCACAAACACAGGAAACTGGTATGTTTTTCAAGGCCGTCGGTATCCATAGCTCCCACATTGTGAAGGGGATTATTGGCAATAAAACCGACCACTTCCCCATTGATTCTTGCCAGACAGGTGATGAGCATTTTGCCGAAATTGGGTTTGATCTCAAAGACCTGCCCCTTGTCCACCATACAATTGATGATATTATGCATGTCATAGGCCCGGGTTCTT
This sequence comes from uncultured Desulfobacteraceae bacterium, assembly GCA_964021475.1. GTDB lineage: Bacteria > Desulfobacterota > Desulfobacteria > Desulfobacterales > Desulfobacteraceae > NBML01. The sequence goes on from CAXHYW010000080.1 coordinate 6,560, forward strand.
TTTTCCGGTAACAGGTCCATAATTTTATCCATATTGCTGCCCGAACCTTCAGGAACAGGTTTTCGGGGGGGGCGTTCACCGTTGTGGGTCGGCATATAGCTTAAAAACGCTTTGATCATATCAAAGCATTCCTCCTCTTGTTCGGCCACTTTATCGGCAATGCCGGTGATACGGTCATGGATTTCCCATCCGCCCATTTCCTCACCGGTAAAGTTTTGGCCTATGGCCCGGTTCAGGGCCCTGGGGCCTGATACGGAAAGCACGCTGCCTTTTACCTGGATCACGCAATCTGCCAGCATGGCCTCAAAATCCGGCACTCCATAGCATTCTCCCATGGCCGCCATGACAAAGGGCATTTGTCGAAAATGGGTGTATTCGGCAAAAAGGGTGTTGGTACCGCCGCCTCCCAGGGTGCAGATGTTTTTCGAACCCTGGCAGTCCGGCATCCGTGCGCCTCCGGCCTCACCCAGCCAGATCAACGGAACCCGGTTTTTTTTGACCTGGGTTTTGAATTGAAGCATTTTTTTTAAATTTATCCGGGCATTGGTAGAGGCCAGGACCGTAAAATCATTTGCAATCACACCCACCCTGCGGCCGTCCACAAGACCATAACCGCAGATCAGGCTGTCAGCCGGGGTTCTTTCTTCCATGCCCGGCATATCGGAGCAGGCCAAAAGGCCGAATTCCAGAAAAGAACCATGATCCAGGAGCATGGCAATCCTTTCCCTGGCCGTATATTTACCGCTGGCATGGTGTTTTTCTATTTTGGCTGGTCCGCCCATTTGGAGGGCCGCCTTTTTTTTCTCCGCTAGGAGATTGAGTGTTTCTTCAAAAGCCATTGTTTTAAAATTCCTCTGGTTCGTGTTTTGTCTTTTATTAACCGGGTCTTTATCGTGTATTGTCCCAATGATTATTTGCTTGTCAAACGCTGGGCTTCCATATCCCGAAGCTCTTTGCGCAATACTTTCTGGATGGGTGACTTGGGCAGAATATCGATAAATTCAACCAGTCTCGGATATTTGTAAGCGGCCATATTGGCTTTGCCATACTCAATAATTTCTTGTTCCGTGATCTTGCCCCTGGCAGTCTTTTCCAGCACCACAAAGGCTTTGACATTTTCCCCGCGGTATTCATCCGGAACACCGATTACGGCAACTTCTTGAATGGATTCATGTTTCATGAGAATGGCCTCTACTTCGGCCGGTGCAATATTATAAGCAGATGCAATGATCAGATCCTTTTGCCGGTCCACAAAAAAGATGAACCCTTCTGCGTTCATGGTGCCGATGTCTCCGGTGTGCAGCCATCCGTCCGCAAAGGTCTTGGCAGTTTTTTCAGGCTGGTTCCAATATCCCTTTGCCACCTGGGGACCCTTGAAAAGAATTTCGCCACGCTCGCCAAGGGGAAGGGTCACGCCCTGGTCGTCCACAATTTTTACCGCTCCTCCCATGGGAACCCCAATGGCATCATGATTGAATTTGTTGGGCAGCGAGACGATGGCTCCGGCAGTGGTTTCGGTCAAACCATAGCCATTGAGCAGCTCCAGCCCTGTCTTTTTCTGCCATTTTGCCTGGATGGCTGGTGGTACGGGCGCACCTGAAGCCCCACCGATTTTGAGGTTTGTAAGGTTGTATTTGTCAAAATCAGGCAGGTTGAAAAAAGCGACATAAACAGTGGGGGGTGCAAAGAATACGCTGACCTTGTATTTGTGCAAAATTTTTATGTACCGGGCGGCATCGAAACGCGGTTCCAGTATAGTGGTGCCGCCGCCATAGAACATGCAGATGGTTGCCAGAAGGTAGCCGGATATATGAAACATGGGAAATAGAACCAGGTTGACATCATTGTTTTTCATGGCGAAGTTTTCTGCCTGGTTGGCGGCATTATAGACAAAATTGCGGTGGGTGAGCATGACCCCCTTGCTCTTGCCGGTGGTACCGGCTGTGTACAAGATCAGCATGGTTTCGTCAAAATCAAAATCAATGACCGGCAGGCGGTCCTTGGACGCTAGCAACTCCTTGAATTTAAAGGTGCTCTTGTCGTCATAGTTCACCGTCACCTTTGTGCCGTCAAAACCGGTTTTTAAGCGATATAACACAGATTTTGGGAAAGCAAGGAAATCGTCAATTCCCGTTACAATGATTTTTTCAATATCAGTGCCTTCCATCACTACCAGGGCATTTTCATAGAAAAGATCCAGGGTAATAATCATTTTCATGCCGGAATCCGTGAAAATATGTCTGAGTTCTTCCCCCTCATAGATGACATTGGCAGGGACATGAATGGCGCCAAGCGGATTGGAAGCAATAAATGCAATGACATGCTGGGGGCATTTGGGCAGTAATGCTCCTATTCTGTCTCCTTTTTTCACCCCCAGGCCCGAAAGTCCTGCGGCAAAACGTTCAACCATTGCATCAAGATCGCGGTAGGAGATTTTCTTGTCCATAAAAACAAGAGCGGTTTTTGTGGGATAAAGAGTTACGCTTTGATGGAACATCCCGTAGGTGGTCATGGGTGTGACATTTGGTGTTGGCCGGGCCCCCCAGGATGGGTCATACTGCTGTTCTGAAATTTTTTTCATGGTGCTCCTCTATTGTTTGCGTTTGAAATAAAGAGCCGCTTGTTCTATGTAGCGAACAGTGTTCGATGTGTCAAGTTAAATATCCCATACCCTGCAATGGGCGAGAGCTAAGCTATCCCTTGATTTCAAATACCTGTAATGTTATATTTTTGAAGTTGCTTGATTAAAAAGATACCTGTAATTGCACAGGCCAGAAAAGGGATAAGAAGTATATGTCGAAAGCAGGAATTCTTAATAAACTGAAACAGGAAGAAAAAGAGATTCGCAGGAATCTCATCATTGATGCTGCCCAGAAAATTTTTGGAACCAAATCCTATGACCGTGCAAGTATGAGGGAAATTGCCCGTGAGGCAGGAATGGCACCCTCATCCATTTATACTTATTTCGAAAATCAGGAGACCCTTTTAGTTGAGGCAATGTCCAGGGAAACCAATCAACTCCTGGATGAAATGGAAACCATGGTTTCCGAAGAAATCGAAATTGATATTGAGCGACTGATGAATCGTTACCTTGATTTTTATATTGATCATGAGAATCACTGGCGAATGATCACTAATTTTTTCCTTTTCGGCAATATCAGTCCGGAAGCCTCGAAACGACTCAACAACGCTGCTCGCAGGATATTGAATATTTTTGATACCATTTTTCAAAAAATGAACTACGCAGGAGATGTACGGATGCTTTCCCATGCTTTTTTTTCCTGCCTGAGCGGTATTTTAATCTCCTTTAGAAAATACCCCGGAAGAAATGATGATGAAATCCGCATTCATATGAAACGGGTTGCCCTGGTGATTCGCGGTATGCTTATACCCTATATCCAGGCAGATCTGTCCGTCTCCCCGAAAAAAACGGATCAAAGTTGATCTCTAAGTGTCCGAAAATTGATCCGGGGGGCAGGGACTTTTTTGATCTTTTGTCCCTGCCCCACTTAGGATTGGAAATTATATAAATTGAACTGAAGATTGCCGATTCAAAAGGTCGCTAGAAAGAACACTC
>CAXHYW010000081.1:0-9918 GCA_964021475.1 uncultured Desulfobacteraceae bacterium
ATGTGTATGTGAACAGTGCAAAAATTGGTGATTATAAGATTGAGAAAAACGGCTACTGGCTCACCAAAGGGTTTCGATATATGAACCCCCTGTGGATTGTTATCGGTGCTGTTTTGGTGGGAACCTATTTCTCCATGATTGGTGCGGCCGGTGGTATGCTCATGGCAGCTTTCCAGGTGTTGGTTGTCAATACCATGGGGCCTGTGGGTATCAATGCAGCCAATGTATTAAAGCCCTCCAATATCGCCCTTACCCTGTTTTCTCCCCTGGGATCTTTCTGGCGGTATGCCAAGATTGAAAAGCGGGTTGCATGGCCAGTGGGAATCTCCTTTGGTGTGGGTATCTTTATCGGGTCCATCTGGCTGGGGAAATATGTGTCTGCAGTTCTGCCCATGAAAGCCTATAAAGAGTGGTTGGCCATCCTGGTTGTTATCATGGGGATTAAAACCCTGCTGGAAATGACACCCAAGGCCATGAATAAAAGAAAAAATATCAAGGCGATGACTCAGAAATTTAATAAAGAGGTTGCCGCTGCCAAGGCCGAGGGTCGGTCCGCACAAATGGGCAGTATTGAGCCTGTAAAAACAGGTCTCATGGATTATCGGTTTAAGTTCTGGGGTGAAGAATTTAAGATCAACCCATTGCTGTTCGCCATCCTTGGTGTTTTCATTGGTATCGTATCCCGTTCCTTTGGTATCGGCGGCGGTTTCCTTTTGGTTCCTGCCATGACCAGCATTGCAGCTCTTCCCATGTATGTGGCCGTTCCCATATCTTTGATCGGTACCTGTTTCTCCAGTATCGGTTCATTTATCGGATATCTCATGGCAGGATATCTGCCTGATATGACCCTTGCCATTGCCATTATTATCGGTGGATTTGCAGGGGGAATGCTCGGCAGTCGTGCCCAGAAGATGTTCTCTGAAATGACCTTAAAGATTATTCTGGCAGTTACCTTGTTCTTTCTGTTTTTCAGATTTTTCAAAATTGAAATTTGGATTTAGATTAAATTCAAAATAAGATCAAACTTGAAACCCGTGTGCTGAATCTCTATAATGGCAGAATCAGCCACGGGTTTTATATTAAGGACGAATTTTTATGGACGAATTTATGGACAGGATATGGGGATTTATCGAAGCATTTTTAAACAATGCCGTGGTGTTTCTGGATACCACCCTGGCTCCCCTTGAAATCCTGGGTCCTGGTGTTGTGATATTTGTTCTCGCCTTTCTTGTTGTTATTTTTACAAAAATTATTGCACGATTTTATGTGACCCAAAGATCTGTTACACTGGAAAAAGAATTTAACCATTGGCAGGGTATCCGTGAAGAGGCCATGAAACATCCCGACAGGGAAAAAGGCAAGGCCCTGGCGAAGAATGTCGACCAGGCCGAATTAAACAAGGCCTATTATGATTATTTTTTTGAAGGAATGTTAAAACATTTTATTGTCAACGTTCTTCCCATCCTGTTGATGGTTTCCTATGTGACAACAGTGTATACGCCCCAAACCCTTTTACAACGGTTTGGAGAACGCTGGATATTTTCATTTTCCCTAGGATCTTATTCCCAGGTGAATGTCAGTTCCATGCTCTGGCTTGTTATTTGTTTTATCTTGTCATTTATACTTTTTGCAGTATTAAAACTGGTTTTTAAAAAACGATATGCCAAAAAAAAAATTAAATAGCATACAGTTGATTTTAAAATCCCTGGGGGCATTGGTTGTTTCCGGCTTGGTCTTTCTACCCCTGGATGCATATGCCACACAACTCCATACCAGTTCAGAAGGGATAATCACCCACCAGATAGGACACCTGTTTTTTCTTTTTTCCATGGTGGCGCTCATTTTCACCATCACAGGAAAAAGTTTGGATAGACAAAAGGGCTGGCGTTTTATTCAGTATTCCGCCTTCTTTTTTATACTCTGGAACCTGGACGTCATTGCAGCTCATTTTCTTGACAACCAGATCCATGCCGTCAAAATTGAGAATCTCTCTTTGGGTCAGATACGGGTGGTCAGCCAGTCGGAACTTCTGGCATGGTTGTATTATGTTTTAAAACTGGATCATCTCCTATGCGTACCTGCCATGCTCTTCCTTTATGGAGGGCTTTCAAATATAGTTGATGAACAACGGCAGATGATGGCAAAAAAGGATATCCCATGATTATTTCCTTTATTCCTATACTGGCGGTGGATATCCTGGGGTCTGTGGCAATGGTGGTGATTGCACTTCTCTGCCTTTACAAGGCAAGGATATTACGGTCAATGGACCCTGACAACGCTGTCTTTTTGTATCTGTTGTGGATCAGTACCGGATTCATGATTTTTGCGCTATCCCGGTCCTTTGGTCATATTTTAAAACAATTTTTTATTCTTACATCAAATGTTGCCACTTGGCATGCCATCACCTCTTATTCAGGGAGTGTGAACACGGTTTCTTTTATGCTGGTGGGACTGATTACGCTTTTTTTTAACCAGAGCTGGAATATAAATGAAAAAATTTTATCCAGCAGGAAAAAACTTGAAGACACCCATATTAAACTCATGGATTTGAATCAAACCCTGGAGCATAAGGTGGTGGCCCGGACAGAAATGCTGACCAGTTCCGAGCACAAGGCCAGAAGAATTTTTGAGCAATCCCTGGATACCATTGTCGTGACCGATGAAAAGTTCAATATCTCAGAGATCAACCAGGCCGGGCTCACCCTTACCGGATATGGTAAAGGGGAAATGCTGGAAAGAAAAATGGGGCTAAAGGATTTTATATCCCAGGAATCCGAATGGAAACGAATCCGTAACCTGCTTGAAACCTGTGAATATGTCCTCAACGAGGAGACCCATTTTATGTGTCAGGATCACTCCCATATAATGGTCATGATCACAGGTGGCGTGGATTACGGGGCCTTTGGCTGCGGTAAAACATTTCATTTCATCATTAAAAATATCAACGATAAAAAACAGATGGAACAGCAGATTGCCCAAGCCGATAAATTGGCGGCCCTGGGCGAATTGTCGGCCGGCGTTGCCCATGAGATCAACAATCCTTTGGGTATTATTTTGGGATATACCCAGCTCATGTTAAAGGAAGATTCCGGGTTTGAAGAGGATCTTAAAATCATTGAAAAACATGTGAAAAATTGTAAAGATGTGGTTTCCGACCTGCTCTCCTTTGCCAGGAAAGGGTCTTTGAAAAAGAGCCGGGTGGATGTGACAAAGGTAATTGATGAGGTGATCAAATTTTTAGCCAATCACACGGATTTCCGAAATGTGGAAATCCAGATGGAGGGGGTGGAGCGGAAACCCTTGATGATTTATGGGAATGAACAGGAATTGGCACAGGTGATCATCAATCTGCTCATCAATGCCTGCCATGCGGTGAAGAAAGAAGGCCGGATTGAAATTGAGACACAACAAGGGGCAGACGGTCAGATTCTCATCACAGTGAAGGACAATGGAACCGGTATCCGGAAAAAGCATTTTCCCCGGATATTTGATCCCTTTTTCACCACCAAGCCCGTGGGCCAGGGAACCGGCCTGGGATTGTCCGTGGGATACGGCATTATCCAGCGTCATGGCGGGGATATCACCGCAAGGAATCGGGAAACAAAGGGCGCCGCCTTTACCATTCGGCTTCCCATGGCCCCAATGATTAATACCTAAGACTCGGATTGAACAACCATTTGAAGGAACCAGGAGAAGCTCCAATGAAGGCAAATATTTTGACGGTGGATGATGAAAAAGATATGGGCCGTCTGTTGAAGCGGACCCTTGAGCCGGAGCTTGACTGCCGGGTCACCATGGCATTTTCCGGGGACATGGCCTTGGACATCCTTACCCAGGAAGCATTTGACCTGGTTATTTGTGATATTAAAATGCCGGGAATGGACGGGTTTGAACTTTTAAAGCGTATAAAAGAACAATACCCCGATCTGACCGTGGTAATGCTCTCGGCCTTTGGGAATATTGAGTCTGCTGTCCTGGCCATTAAAAAAGGGGCCTATGATTTTATCTCCAAGCCCTTTGAACAGGATGAGATTCTTTTTAAAGTTCAGAATGCCCTGGAGCGCAGCCAGCTGCTCCATGAAAATAAACGGCTGTTAAAGGAACGCCAGAAAGAGACGCTTCCGTTGATCGGGAATTCTGAGGCCATGGAAAAGGTGTTTGAAAAGATCTCCCTTGTGGCGGAAAGCGATGTGACCGTCTTGATCACAGGGGAGTCTGGCACTGGCAAGGATCTGACCGCCCGTTCCATCCATCGTTTGAGCCTTCGGAAAAACAAGGCTTTTCTCCCGGTGAATTGCCCTACTATTCCCGAGCATATTTTAGAAAGCGAGCTGTTCGGATATAAAAAAGGGGCATTTACCAATGCCTATCGAGACAAGATAGGGCTATTTCAGGCCGCCGACAAGGGCACCATATTTTTAGACGAGATCGGAGATATCGGTCCTGCTATCCAGACCAAGCTGTTGCGGGTGATCCAGGAAAAGGAGATTAAACCTCTGGGTGACACAAAAGTTGAGACCGTTGATGTGCGGATCATTGCATCCACCAACCAGAACCTGAAAGAAAAAATTGCCGAGAAAACGTTTCGGGAAGATTTTTTTTATCGCTTATCGGTTATCTCCATTGAGCTGCCGCCATTAAGAGATCGTATCACCGATATCCCTATTTTGTGCGAAGCCCTTTTGAAAAAGCAGTGTGAAAAAATGAACAAACCCCTTAAAATTATCTCCGGGGAGGTGCTGGATCTTCTCATGAAGCAACCCTGGAAGGGGAATGTCCGGGAACTTGAAAATGTTTTGATCCATGGCATTCTCTATTCAAAGGACGAGTTCATTACCCTGTCCGATATCCCGTTAAAAGAGGGGTACCCCAAAAAAATGGCAGGGGGGACTCATTATGCCGCCTTGCCGTACAGGGAAGCAAAGGAAAAATGTCTCCATGGGTTTAACCATGATTATATCGGTGCCAAACTTTCCATGACCCAGGGGAATATCACCCAGGCAGCACTGCTTTGCCACATGGATCGTCAGGGATTGCAGCAGATCATGAAAAGATACGGCATTGACCCGGACCCTTTCAGGTAAGGATCGCTTTAAAAAAAAGATTCCGACCCCTTATATTAATCACATAATACAAACGGAGGTCTCCCATGCAATCTTTCAATCCAGAACAAGCACTATTGAATGCCCGAAGAGAATTTGGAGAACATGGAGGTGTTGTGCCATCCATAGCCCGTTCATCCACCTTTACCGTCATGCACCCCGGTAGCATGACGGAAATTTTCGGAGGCCTCAAAGGGCCTGAGCTCGGAGGGTGTTTCCTGTATAGTCGGCATTTTAATCCCACGGTTGATGTATTATCCCGCTCCCTTGCGGCCATGGAAGGAACCGAGGCCGCCATTGGTACCGCCAGCGGTATGTCAGCTATTTCCTGTACCATCTTGCAGCTGTGTAACAGTGGTGATCACATCGTTGCCAGTGAAAGTATTTATGGCGGAACCCATGCCCTGCTGGAATCTTTGCTGCCCCAGATGAACATAAAAACCACCTTTGTGGACATCACCCACATGGAAGCTGTAACCGCTGCCATTACCCCTGAAACCAGGCTGATATTCACGGAAACCATGGGTAATCCCACCCTGAATATAGCCGACATCCCGGCCCTGTCCAGGCAATCCAGGGCCAGAAATATCAAGTTAGTGGTGGACAATACCTTTTCCCCCATGATTTTTAGCCCCCACGCACTGGGAGCCGACGTGGTCGTCTACTCTTTGACCAAATATATTAACGGTGCAAGTGATCTTGTGGCAGGGGCCATTTGCGGCGACAAGCAGTTTATATATGATCTGATGGACCTGCATACAGGGCGGGTAATGCTCCTGGGGCCCACCATGGATACCCGGGTGGCCTTTGATATTATCCAGCGGCTGCCCCATCTGGCCATCCGCATGAGGGAGCACAGCCGCAGGGGAATGGCCATGGCCGACATGCTAAAGAAGATGGGCATCAGGATAATCTATCCCGGCCTTTCGGATCATCCCCAGCATGAACTGGCTAAACAGATGGCCAATGACGGGTACGGTCTGGGCGGAATTCTTGCAATGGATTGTAAAGATCGCAAAACGGCTGAGGAAATGATGGAAGTTCTGCAAAACGAAGAAAAATTCGGGATGATCGCGGTCTCTCTGGGCTTTTTTGATACCTTGATCAGTTGTTCCGGTTCTTCCACCTCGTCTGAGATTGATCCTGAAGATCAACAGAAAATGGGGCTTTCTCCCGGACTTCTTCGAATCTCACTGGGTTATACAGACAGTCTTGAGTCTCGTATGGAACAAATGAAAAGAGCTATTGTAAAAGTATATGGAAACAAGATTTAAAATACCACGATTCTCCTATAACTTAAAAGTTGGAGAAATTTGTGGACAAACCGTACCTGCCTGACGATGGATCAGGCAGGTACGGTTTTGATCAGTACATAAGATTGGGCAAAAACAGGATGATGGAAGGAAATGTAATCAGGATGATAACCCCCACGATGACGGCAATGAGAAAGGGGAATATGCCCTTGAAGATTTTTTCCAGGGGGATCTCTTCTTTCAGTACGTTTTTGGCCACCCCGTAGACAACGTAGACATTGATGCCCACAGGCGGTGTGATAACTCCCATTTCTGTGACCATGACAATGATGATCCCGAACCAGATGGGATCAAAGCCAAGCTCCATGACCACTGGGAAAAAAATGGGCACGGTCAGGGTGACAAAGGCCAGGGCATCCATGAAGCAGCCGCCTATGAAATAAATCCCGATGATCACCCCCATGACAAGTACTGGGGACATTTCAAGCCCGCTTACCCATCCAGCGATTTCAAAGGGGATCCTTGTTACGGCTAAAAATTTGCCGAAGATCACGGCACCTGCAATGAGCATGAGCACCATGCAGGAGGTTCTCAGGGTTTCCATCAGGGATTTGACAAAGCCCTGCCAGGTGATCTGGCGCCGGACAAGGGCGATGACCAGCATGAAAAAGGCTCCCAGGGCAGCCGCTTCCGTGGGGGTAAAAAGTCCGATGAAAATCCCGCCGATGACCAGGGTGAAGACAACGAGGGTTTCTCCCAGACCCAAGAGGGCCTTGAGTTTTTCCGACCAGGCAAATCGTTCTCCGGGAGGGCCTTGTTCCGGGGAGATCCGGCATCTGATGTAGATGCAGACGATAAAGAGCAGTGTCACCAGAAGGGCAGGGAAAATTCCGGCCACAAACAGGGCGCCAATGGATTGTTCCGTGAGGATTCCGTAGATGATCAGAACAACTGAAGGGGGCATGATCATGCCGATGCCGCCACCCGAGGCCACGGATCCTGTGGCAAGTTCATCATCATAACCGTATCGTTTCATTTCAGGCAGGCCAACAGTGGCCATGGTGGCTGCCGTGGCCGGACTGGATCCGCAGACGGCTCCAAAGGCGGTGCAGGCGGTAACCGTTGCCATGGCAAGGCCGCCCCTTACGCTGCCCATGAACTTATAGCCGGCGTCATAGAGCCGTTTGCTGATGCCGGAGTTAAATCCCAGCTGACCCATGAGGATGAACAAGGGAATGGTGGTCAAATCATAGGAGTCAAATGTTTCATAGATGTTCCTGGAGAGCAGAACCAGTCCGGCGTCTGGGCTGATCACGCAGGAGAAACCAACAAAGCCCACTGATGCCATGACAAATGCCACAGGCATTCGCGTAAGGAACATGAGAATCATAATAATAATACCGGAGATGCCAATAAAAGTTGGGCTCATTTTGTTTTCAACTCTCTTAATTTCTTGATATCGTGGACGATTGTCTCAAAAATGATCACAGAGAAAATCAACATACCGAATGCCAGTAGGTAAACAAGATAGTAGATGGGAAATTCCAGGTTCATGGAGACTTCACCGGTTCTTTGGATATCCTCGGCATAGAGAAACATTTGCCAGGAGACCAAGCTGAAAAGGATCAGGCTTAAGGTCCGGGTGAAAATGTCGATGCAGATCTGGGCTTTTTGGGACAGGAGCCGTACCAGTATTTCAACTCCCACATGGCCCTCCACCTTATAGGTATAGGGCAGGGCCGCAGCCACTACAATTGTTGCCAGAAAGCCGATCAGTTCCACTGATCCGAATATGGGGTGTTTGAAAAAACGGCCAATGACATCCACCACCGTTAACAGCATCATACAGGTCAGGGCAACTCCACCGATCAGTTTTAGAAAACCTGAAAACCTGTCCAGCATCGTAAAAATCATTTTCATGGGCAATCCTGATTTGTTTTTCGTTTGTAAGTCCATTGGCTTGTCCGATACCCAACCTGATTAGACTTAGGTATCGGACAAGGGTTGTACCTAATTTCATTACATATTTGTTTTGATAAATTCTACAACCGCTTTTCCATCGATTCCTTTTTTAGAGGCTTTTTCTATATATCCATCAATCACTGGCGTAACTGCTGCTTCCCATTTTTTGGATTCTGCTTCGGAAAGGGGGATCACTTTGCCGCCCTTGGATAAAAAGAATTCCATGCCCAGTTTATCGGCTTCATCCCAGGCCACACCATGTTTGATCGACCATTCTGCATTGATTTCCAGGATGACTTTTTGCTGGTCCGGCGTGAGGGCTGCCCATTTGTCTTTGTTCATGAATACGGCAAAGGTAGTGGTATAGGCGGTGGAAAAATTCTGGGTCATATTGTGAACCACTTCGCCCAGTTTCCAACCCTTGTTGGATTCAACCGGGTGGGCGGATCCATCAACAACTCCTTTTTGGAGCATCTGATAGCATTCTCTCATGGATTTGCCCACTGGAGACGCACCCAGGGCTTTTACAAGAAGTCCGCTGGTTCCGGTTCCCCTGATTTTGAGACCTTTGATTTCGTCAAGGTTGGAAACGGCTTGATCCCGGGTATGGATCAATCCGGGGCCATGGGCATGGACAAACATCATTTTGGTGTCATCAAATTCCTTGGGTTCAAATTTGTTTAATACGGCGTTGGCAACGGCTGTTGCCTGGACACCGCTAGAATAACCCAGGGGAAGATCAATGGCCGAAGCAACGGGAAAACGTCCCCTTGAATAGGCAAGCACTGTCATTCCGATATCTGCGATCCCCATAACAACTCCATCATAGGTTTGGGGTGCCTTGGTCAAAGTGCCGGCAGGAAAATAATTAATGGTAATTTCTCCGCCAGTCCTTTTTTCGACTTCTTTGCACCAGCTTTCAGCCAATTGGCTTTGAATGTGGGTGGGAGGGAAAAAATTAGCGTAGGTGAGCTGGGTTTTTGCCGATGCGGTGACGGTAAACAATGAGCAAATGCAAAAAACGAATAAAGCCGGAATGGTGATCCTCTTCATCTTGTTGACCTCCTAAAAAGTGTGTAATGTTGCCAAACCTTACCTGGACCCTTGTTGTGAAAAGTTAAGACTTAATCGGGAACTATACCTCCTTTAAAATTTAACGTAATAACCAAGTGTAAATTAGTGCTATAATGTAACTATATATCAGCTATGGCTAATAACTATATTTAAAAGGAAGAAACCCTGTCAAGGAAAAAATTGGGTTGGAAAAAGAAAAGTGGCCTAAAGATAGTTGCCATATCAACTATGCTATGAAAACAATTGGTTATGCCAGATTTGGTATAAAGAAAAAGACCTGAATCTGTAATTACAATATGGCTGCATGTTAGCCATGGACCCGGGTGTCTTTTTGTGGGGGGTTTGGGGGAGAATGAAAGGAATAAGGAAAACTCTAAAATAATTATTAGTTGACTTATCAACTAATAATTATTTGGTTTTATGTACTAAGTCCTTAATTTCTTTTTTGTTTTTAAGTGTATGCTTACTAATATTATTCATTAGATCGGAAGAGCGTCGTGTAGGGAAAGAGTGTGCCTCTATGTGTA
>CAXHYW010000082.1:0-9898 GCA_964021475.1 uncultured Desulfobacteraceae bacterium
GCTATACCGGCCAGGGGGTGGGGGCGGTGGGGATTCCCCTTCGATATAATACCCAGAGTGAAATTACCGTGTTCACCCTGCATGCAAGGGATGCCAGCAAAAGCCATCAATTCTCGGAGACCTAAGACTGCTGGTACCACCGGAAAACAATCCATGTTTAATCAAAATCCTAACATAAAAATTTGATCTGAATCTTATTAGAATTAGGATAGAAATATCAGAGGCAAGTTAAAAAAAGTTTTGGTTACAATTTTATTCATAAACCGGCAGGCCAATGGGGGGCTAGCACTGCGCGCATTCCAATCGATCGTCCGTATCGATTGAGTAGCTGTAAATGGCCTGTTCTTTCTCTCCTGACGCCAAGGCCATTTACAAAGCTCCGACCAGCCCCTCCATTGACCTGCCTAGTGACATTGGATACCCTCAAAGGGACAAACCCTTATATGATAAAAGGACATCCGCTCATTCTCCATTTATTATACCAGTGGATTCTTATACCTGGGAAATTAAAGATTATGGCATACCAAATCTTGTGGCCTGAAAATTACAGAGAAAGCGACGACTTATCAGGGCAAGTCCGGGGTCCGTTTTGAATTCTGGAGAGACTGAACTATACCAGAAGTCTGCAGTAAATTTTTTATATTACAAAATGGAATTTGAAAGAATACCGTTTGATGCTATCTCAGGTCCATATAATTGAACACCAAAATAACTGGCAAATTAAAGTTGTGTGACAATTGGAACAATTCTTGAAGTTGTTTGTGTCAATTTTTTGGTTAGTTATTCTCCATTACCAAAAATGGTTTTGAATTCTATTTGAGCAGGGCTTTCATCTCATTCAAGTAAGTATCATATGAAGTCCATTCCATTGCTGTAAGTAGAATTTCGTTTGCGTATACATTTATAGTTGGATTTGTTATGTCAAACGCCAAATCTGCCATCATATTATCGTAAAAGGCATATGCTAATGCCGAAAATACGTTTCGTGTCACCTTGTGAGGCTCTTTGTCATCCCAATGGCTATATTGATTTCTACCAGCATATATTATGAGTCCAATAGGGATACCATGGCATTCGGGTCCTATACAAAATGGAATAGTCGATTTATTTTTTGGGCCAACTAAATTAGTACAATTAGCCGGAATAGAGCTGTTTGTTGAATATATTTTTATAGCCATGAAAGCAATCTGTAATATGCCGCCAGCAAACATGGCTTCTGAAAACTTTAGATCAAAGTAGTTTTTGGCAAGTTCTAGATACTTTTGCAGGGCCACTTTTTTCTTATCAGTTAATGGTTGTCCAATTTGGGTAATATCCCAGTGCTCCAATGCTTGTTTGTAGTGCGACCAACATGAATCCAGCCCCTCATAAAGATGGCGGACTGAGTGTTCAGTTTCTTCAAAATACTTCTCGGTAGTTTTTGGCGCTGTAAGTTTCATTTTTTATGCCTCACGTTGAAGTTCTGGGGATCATTCCGCAGCAGCCTTTTGTTAAATATTTAATTCATTTGATTTTGATATTCTTTGGTAAGCTTATCTTCAATCATTTCAACTACAATTTTTAAATCTTCTATTGAATCAACAAATTCATGAATTTTTTCTTCTCTAAAAGTAAAGAGGCCATTTTCAATCATAAATGCTGTCTCGAATTTAGTATCTATTATTTTGATAAATTCAGTCTCAAGAAAAGGAATAAACTCATTGCGAATTCCGAACAATCTTACCAATCGATTAGTTAAACTTTTATAGAATTTAGGGTCATTTTTTAGTCTTTCAATAAGTGCTATTTTATTTAAATCAGGGGGTATGTTTCCGATCACAGATTTAATTTCACGAAGTGCGTCAAATTTCTTTTTAAGGTTATCGAGTTGCAATTGTTTAATAAGGTTTCTTTGGCCTAATTTCCAACCAAGATATATTGCGAATAGAGGTATTATTATCGGGCTTATTTTTTCAAGGAAGCTAAAAAAGCTCTGCCAGAAGATATCCACTATTTACCTCCGTTATGTATTTAATCATTGTGCAGATCAGGATCTCATGTGATTTGGAATGTTATCCGGCCTGAAACGATTACAGATTTGATCTGTAAATCATTATTGTAACGCGGCACGTAATCTAAGGAATTTGAGCAAATGAACTAAGGTTTTTGAAAAAAAATATTATTTTTCTTCTTTATAAAAATCAATTCATCAGTTGTAGTGCAGACCAGTTTCCTAATCACAATACTTGCCCGGATATATTGCGATGCACCTCCCCCTCTTAGAGAGCTGTTTTAATTTCAAAGCCCAACAAAACCAACAGAATCTTTGATGATCCCACAAATAACAAGCTAAGCATTACCAGGGCATACAGATCAGATCGTTTATACCATTGCTTTTATCAAAAAAATCGATACAAAAGAATAAGTATTAAAATTAAAATCCAACAGAATTTTCAATCGACAATGTGCCCGCCACGCTATACAAAAGTGGCATATATTAAATAAAAAATCACATAAGCTATCCCTAATTTTACTATTGGGTTTTTAAACCGACGTCTAAGAGTTTCTATATAAAACATAAAATCTCTACCAGAATCAAGGTCATTAAATTTACTCCAACTTTGAAAAAACAATCCATTAGATGGCCTTAAAATCCAAAGAGAAATAATTATACAGAATATAAACAATAAACCTTCCATATTATTAATTACACCCTTCTCGTATTCCGTCATTGTCTATTATCTCTTCTGTTTTTATGTGCAGTGGTGTTAGTTTGGCAAAAGCTCCTGCACCAAAAGAGCCACCTCCTACTGTGAATCCAAAATTCATATTATTCAAATCAAACAGAACAGAAACACTAACCAAAGGAGTATCTATTCCAGTCTCTATTGCTTGTGCTATTTGAGAAATATCTCCAGACCATGCTCCTGCAAATGGTCCTCGACCAATTGACAAACCTCCTGCCACAAAAGCTTCAGCATACGCAGAACCTTGACTAGTCGTTTCGCCATTTTCTGTACCAATTACTCCAACAGCTCCAATTTCACCACCTATTCCTGGCAGTATTCCTCTAATACCAAAACCACCAAATAATGCCCACAAGCCCAGCGGATCAATTAAATTTATAGGATTATTTAACGAATAAACAAAAGGATTAATCCCCCCAGCCAACCCAATAGGGTCTGGTGTCAAGTACCTGCCGGTGTCTGGATCATAATACCGATGCCAATTATAATGCAATCCGGTCTCAGCATCAAGATACTGGCCCGGGAACGTAAAATTATTCTGGGCGGTATCCACAGTAATATCTGTATTTCCAAAGGGCATGTATCCGGCATCCCATATCACCTGACCCTGGTCATCAATGATTTTCACCGGGGTGCCCAGGTGGTCATTGATATAATAACAAATGCCAGTTTGCTGGGTACCGTTGTCCAAATATCCTGCCAAAGATCCAATGGATGCCAGAAGGATTGTTTGTTTTTCCTTCTTGGGCATCTCACCGTCATATCTGGCATATTGGGGGTTGGCCGTCAAGTTTAATGCCAGCAGATCCAGGTTCAGATTAATGGGCGTCTCCTGGAAAGACACCAGGTTGACCACGTCTGACCAGTATTGGGTACCGTTGTGATCCACCCGGAATTTATACTGATTTACCGGGAGTGTAAATGCAGCATTCCCCTCAGCATCGGTATTACCAGACTGCCCCAGGTAGGAACCGGATGCAGAGAACAAATAAACCTTTGCACCGGATATGGGCTGGTCCGACTGGGTAACATTGATAAGGGCCTTGCCGTGGTCAATGGTGATATCTGCGTCTGTCTGGGTCAGCTCGTCTGACCAGTATTGGGCAGACAAATAATCCGCCCGGAATTTATACGCTTGTTCCGGCAAGCTGAACACGGCCTGGCCATTGGCGTCTGTTGTGGCATTGACGCCCTGGTAGCTGCCCGAGGCAGTGAACAGATAGGTCTTTGCCCCCTGGAGGGGATCAAGGCTCTGGTATTGGCTTTGGACGGTGACCACCACGTCCTTATGGGGGATGGCAAGGGTCAAAGAACTTGTAACCGGGATACTTATGGAGTCGGTCCAGAATTTGTAGCCCAGGTAATCGGCCCTGAACTTGTAATCCCCATCAGGGATATCAAATGAGACAGATCCTGTGGTATCCGTGGTTTGGTTTAACCCAAGATAGGTGCCTGATCCAGAAAAGGCATAGATCTTAACGTTGGGCATGGGAACCCCTGGGGCTTTCTCCAGGGTCAGGGCAAAGGGGCCGCCACCGGTGTTAATGGGGACAGAGGTTGCCTGATTGGGGGTGATGGGTTGGGAGCCCCAGTACTGGCCGTTCAAATAATCAGCCCGGAACTTCCAGGTCGCCTGGGGCAACTGGAACTGGGCCGTGCCCGTGGCATCGGTTATGGCCTGGATTCCCATATAGGTGCCCTGGTCATTGAACAGATAAACTTTGACGTTTTCCAACTGGGATGCGCCCTGGCTGACCTGAACCCGGGCTTCTCCTTCAGGGATCTCAATGGTCTGGTCCGTTCCTGTAAAAGGGTCTGACCAGAAATGCATGGACAGATAATCTGCCCGGATCTTATAGGCCTTATCCGGCAGGGTAAAGGTTGCCTGGCCGGTTTCGTTGGTGGTGGCCTGGATTCCAAGATAGGTGCCGGATTCACTGAACAGATAGGTTTTGATATTTTCCAGAGACTGAGTCTGACCATTGTAGGAGGTCCGGACTGTGGTGGTCATCTGGGTATGGGGGATGACAAATTCAAGAGCAGCGTTGTCCGGTATGGTAAAAACAGGGGTCCAGAATTGGTAGCCCATATGATCCATGCGGATCTTATAGGATCCGTTGCCCAGGGTAAAGGCAAGCTTGCCGAAGCTGTCGGTTAAGGCGTTCTGCCCCAGATAGGTATCGGATTCGCTGAACAGATACCCTTTGATATTGGGCAGGTCATCCAGGGCATTCTTTTTTACGGTCAGGGTTAAGGTTCCGCCACCGCTGGACAGGGGTATTACGCTTTCCTGGTTGGCGATTACCTGGGCAGCATCGCTCCAATATTGATTGTTCAAAAAGTCAGCCCTGAACTTGTAATTACCCGCCGGAAGGATAAACAAGGCATTGCCCGTGGCATCGGTTTGGACTGTTATGCCAAGATACGTCCCCTGGCTGTTGAATGCATAGATTTTTACATCTGCGAGGGCAATCCCGATATTGGTCAAAACAATTTTAGCAGCCCCCTGGTCAATGGCAATGGTCTGATCTGTCCCGGTAAAAGCCGGGGACCAGTACTGGATTGACATATGGTCGGCCCGGACCTTATAGGCTTTATTCGGCAGGGAGAAAACCGATTGGCCAGCAACATTGGTGGTGGCGGTTACGCCAAGATAAGTGCCGGATTCTGAGAACAGATAGGTTTTAATGTCCACAGCCGGATCTGATACGGATTGATATGTTTTGTTGACCGTGATCACACAATCGGTGTGGGGTATAGCAAGAACGGCGGACTGGTTGGTTGCCACTTGAACCACTGAGGTCCAGAACTGGTAACCCAGATAATCGCACCGGATTTTATAATTGCCCGTGGGGACATTAAAGGTGGTGGTACCGTTGGCATCTGTGGTGCCGGACTTGCCAAGATAGGTACCGGATTCTGAGAACAGATAGGCTTTGACATTGGCAAGGGCAAGATTTTCTCCCTTGTTCACGGTAAATGTCAGGGTACCGCCCTGGCTGTCAATGGAGATGGCATCTCCTGCATTAGTGGTGATATTGGAAAAAAACTGAGTTCCCAGAATATCGGCCCGAAATTTATATTCCTGATCTTGGGGCAGACCAAAGGTTATCTGACCGTTTTCGTCGGTTAAGCCATTCAGGCCCAGATAACGGTTGTCTTCATCAAACACATAAACCCTGATGCCCCCGAGGGTATTGCTGTTTTGTATCACGGTGATAAGCTGATCGATTTCAACTATTTCCATGGTAAGACTGCCCGAAGACAAGGAAACAAGAGCTGACCAGAATTGTTCGTTCAGGTAATCGGCCCGGAATTTATAGGCAGTATTAGTGAGCAAATTTTTCTGGAATATGGCCGTGCCCTGGTTGTCTGTCACCCCATAAATACCGGTGTAGGTATTAGATTCTGTAAAGGCATAAATCCTCACCCCTTCAATCAACCGACCGGAGTTTGTGGACACCCGGACGGTAAACGCATCATTGGGATCCGAGGGAATGGCGGCCAGGCGATCCTTGCCCAGATAAACATAATCCATGAAAAAATCACCGTCCGGGGTGGATTCTCCAATGAGATTGCCGAAAAGATCGTAGTGATAGAGAACGGTTTTATTGTCTGCTGATTTTTTGACCCGCTGGCCAAAGCTGTTGTAGGTGTATTCACCCAGGGTGGCGGTGTCTTCTATTACCTGGATCAGCCGGTTTGCCTGATTATAAACAAAGCCAGTGGAGCCTTCAGGGGATCCTTTGGAGGTCATATTGCCGTTATCGTCATAACCAAATTGTCTGGCGGACAAAGGACCTGTAATGCTGGCCAGCCGGTTGGTGCCGCCCTCATAGGCATAGGTCTGGGTGTCGCTGCCAAGGGTTTGGCTGGTGCGGTTCCCGGTTTTGTCATAGGTATAGGCGGCATTGCCAAAAGTACCGGCGGCTGAGGTCACCCTTCCGGCCCGGTCATAGGCAAAGGTCTGACTGCGGCCCGAATCCAGTTGATCATTTATGGCGGTAATACGACCGGCATTATCGATGCCATAGGATCTATCCATGATGCCCGAAGCTGAAATGGTTTTGGGTCTGTAATTAAGATCAAAGGTAGTGGCAATTGCCTGGTTGTTGCCCAGGGTGGCGGATGTTAAAGGCCCGAAAGGCAGATGACTTATGTTCTCGGCCAACACCTGGGTGTTGCCGTCTTTTTTGGTGGTGACCCGGACCACATATCCTGCGGTATCATGTTCATAGGTGACGCTTCGCCCGTTGGGATAAATGATGCCGGTGATATTCCCGGCATTGTCATAGGTGTAAGCCGTGGTAAATGTGGTGGTGCCGGTTGTTTTTTCAAAAGAAGTTAAATTGCCTCTGGTGTCATAGGCAAATGCATAGGATTCTGTCGGGTTGCTGATGCCGGTCAACCGCCCCTTGCCATTGATGCCCTGGTCATAGAGGAAAATTACATCCTGGCTGCTATCCGCAAAAGACTTCCCGGTCATGCGTCCTGCCGCATCATATGCAAACTGGATGGTTGACCCGTCGTTCAGGGTCTGGGACATAAGGTTACCTGCTTCATTATAATAAAACAGAGTGGTGCCGGTGTCTGGGGAAACGGTTTTCACCAGGCGGTTGGCATCGTCATAAGTATAAAGGGTCTCTTTGGCTTCGGGGTCTGTGACGCCTGTCAGATTATCTCCGGTGTTATAGGCATAAAGGGTGGTTGCCGTGATATCATCTGTCTGGCGCTCTTGCTTTTCTTTCAGCCGGTTCTGGGTGTCATAGCTAAATTTTGTCCAGGAGTCCAAGGGATCTGTAATCTGGGTCAGATTGCCGTGCTGGTATTTGAATACCGTTTCAAGGGTGGCGGTATCCTCCTGGTTTTTCTGCAACAGCTTCCAGGGTTTGCCCGGGGTAAGTTCCGGGTTGTTGGCCGGATCTCCATAGTCATATCCCTTATACAGGTTCTGGATCCCCTGGGCAGAATATATGGATTCTTCTATCCGGTTGGCATTTTCATCATAGGCATAGTACAGGTATTCTCCGGCCGGGTTGATGATTTTTTGCAAAAAGCCTTTGGGGTTGTAGGCATAGGTCAGGGTTCTGCCCGCCCCGTCAGTCTGGCCGAATACGCTTCCGGCGGCCGTATAGGTCTGAGCTGACCCGATCCCGTCCCGGATGGTCTGGGTCAGGCGGTTTTTACCGTCATAGCTGAAAAGCGTCTGGATATTGTTCTCGTCCACCGTACGGACCAGGTTACCGGCCCCGTCGTATTCAAAGGTCTGGGTCCCCAGGATCGGCTGGGTAATAGACAAAAGATCTCCTGTTGTGGGATCATAGGCAAAGGAAATGATATCCTGATCTCCGGACAGAGGCCCGTTCACCGAGGTGACCTGGCCTTTGGCATTGTAGGTGTAAGCGGTTACGTATTCAAAGGGGATAACCGCCCCTGCATTGTCCTGGGTATAGCCTTGTTCAATATATCGGTAGATCCTGGCGGTGGGGGCTTCGTTGGGAGCACTGCCATTGCCCGACTCATCGGGATCATCATAATCCCAGATCGAGACATGGGATCTGTCGGGATTGCTGGCATCTGCCTGGCTTTTTTGGGTCATGGACAAGGGGGTGGACAAGACTGGGTGATAGGTGGTGTAAATGATTTTTTCTTCCGGGGTACCCTGGGAAATGATGCGGGTTCCGGGGTTGCCCTTGGCGTCATAATCCTGGAATTGATTGATTCGGCCGTTAAAATATTCCCGCTCAACAGGGTATCCCGTGGTCTCATCAAATGCCGTCCGGGCAATGCCGCCGGAACAGCTGGTACAATTGTTGGAATAGGTTTTGCCGGTGATTTTTTTACGCCCGGCAATCTCTGATATTCCAGTGGTGCTGGTGATGCCATAGGCATCGGTGACCGCCACATGGGTGTCATCGGTATAGGTGATGTCCGCCCCTTTGCCCTCCCGGTTCACATTGGCCACGGCCCGGTCCTGGTCGTCATAGGCCCAGGTGGAAATGACATGGCCTGCCAGATCCAGCTTGGCGGTCATATTGTTGGGATCATTGGGGTCCTCATACCGGTATTCGAACCCGGATGCAGGGGACCCGTTGCCGTCATCGGCATAGGAGACCCAGACCAGGTTGCCGTTGACATCATAATCATAGTATACCCAGATGCCGTCGGGAATTGCCGGGGTCACAGGGCCTGAAATATAGGCGATTTTATTGTCCTGGTTGTAATGAAAGGAAAGGCTTCTGCCGGTGGCCTGGTCAGTCACTGTTTCTAACAGGTTGTCTGTGTCATAGGAAAGCGTTTGGATATTACCAGACTTGTCTGTTACGGACAACAGAATGCCGGTGGTTTCCTGGAATTTGTAAATCCTGCCATCATTCCTGGCCCACACATGGTTGTTATCCGCGTCTTTGGTGATAATACTGTTCTCTGAAAAGGCCCCGGTAAATACCCCGTCTTCATCGTTGTCAGCAAAATAAATTCCCCTGCCGGTTGAATCAATGATTTCTATCAACTGGGAACTGTCTCCAAAATCAGAATGCAACACATAGTTGTAGGTGTGGGACCAGCCATACCCCATGGATGAATCTTTATTGCTCTGGCTATTGTAGACCCGTTTAAAGGTCAATCCGACAGAAGGCGAAGGAAAGGCAATATCAGTTACTGATTCTACAAGATTACCATTAAAGATATTGATGGGGTCTGCTACGAAATTTTGGCATTTGTTAATCTTATTGGACTCAGGGTCTTTACCAATATCTTTTTGGTCTGTGGGCTTTGTATCTATGTCATGTTTGTCTGGTGTTCCGTCACCGTCACTATCAATAGGAAGAGCAGAAGCAGACGGATAATAACAAACAATCAGATGTGGACCACTACCATTTGGATAAACATTTCTTTTTCTACAACCAACAAGCAACGTACCGGTTTCACCAACTCGATTAGAAAAACAAGTCTTGGCCATTGTTGTCGATAATCCATAAATAGGTGCTCCATAAATAGCTGGTCCAGTGCTAAGCAATGCATCAGCTCCCGCAGAAGATGTCGCCCAACCTAAACAAGTATAAGCTTCTTGTATGGCTAAATATTCATTGACGCAAGCAATATCGACATCAACAGCATAAGTATAGATCGGAAGAGCGTCGTGTAGGGAAAGAGTGTGCCTCTATGTGTAG
>CAXHYW010000083.1:0-9816 GCA_964021475.1 uncultured Desulfobacteraceae bacterium
TGAAATTTAATAAAATTGTGGATATATGATTATTAAACCATGGGATTTAATGGGTGTGTTTTATCCTAATATCTTTTTATTGCCATAACAGACTGTTTTTTTAGGAGAGGAATGGGTATCCATTTTTTTCATCGTTGTTGTGGCGTCAAATTTGCAAACTCAGGTGGTTTATTGCTTTGCAAACGGTTAATTATTAAGCGTTAGAAAAGGACAAAAAAATGGTTTTTGATGAACAATTTTCAATGGAGATTCGAAAGTATGGTGTTGGGTTGATGGCCGATGCTGGCCGGTATCATTTTGTTGCCTCCCTGGCCCAGGAAAATAAGATCAAGCAGCTATGCCTCTCACAGCACCAGGATCTCACCGACGAAACACCTAAAAAAATCAAGTGGTTTCCGGATGAATCCTGTGCCATCAAAGCCCTGCAGGACAATCGAAAGGCATGCCATAAGTGCATGCGAGCCATCGAAACAATTACGCTTGGATCACTTCCGAATAAATGAGAATGCACAGTTCTAACTTGCTATTTGATGCCGGTTATGGCATTTATTGAGTCTTAAATGACAAATAAATGCTATCAATAATTGCGTCCCCACAAAGGGAGGCTTTCGGAGGATATATATAATGGAGGAACGGTACAATCCTGGTGCTGTTGAGCCTAAATGGCAGGAGTATTGGAACAAGAACAAGCTGTTTAAGGTTTCTGAAGATCGGTTAAAAGAAAAATACTATTTATTGGAAATGTTTCCCTATCCTTCGGGAAAAATTCACATTGGCCATGTTCGAAATTATACCATCGGAGATGTGGTGGTTCGGTATAAACGGATGAAAGGATTTAACGTCATCCATCCAATGGGCTGGGATGCCTTTGGCATGCCAGCTGAAAATGCCGCCATCGATAACAATACCCATCCGGCCGCCTGGACCTATGAAAATATCAACGCCATGCGGGTCCAGCTTAAAAAAATGGGATTTTCCTATGATTGGGACCGTGAAATTGCCACCTGTAGGCCGGAGTATTATCGTTGGGAACAATGGCTATTTTTACAAATGCTTGAAAAAGGCATGGCCTACCGCAAGGAATCCTTTGTCAACTGGTGTGAAAAATGCCAGACCGTTCTTGCCAATGAGCAGGTGGAGCAAGATAAGTGCTGGCGGTGTTCCCAGGTGGTTCAACAAAAAAAGCTCTGGCAATGGTTTTTTAAGATTACCGATTATGCAGAAGATCTGCTGGTCCATTGTGATCAATTGCCCGGATGGCCGGACAAGGTGACCGTGATGCAGAAAAACTGGATCGGAAAAAGCATCGGGTCTGAGCTTAAATTCAAGATAGAAGGACGAGATGAGGACCTTACGGTTTTTACCACA
Source organism: uncultured Desulfobacteraceae bacterium (assembly GCA_964021475.1). GTDB lineage: Bacteria > Desulfobacterota > Desulfobacteria > Desulfobacterales > Desulfobacteraceae > NBML01. Next base: position 1,369 of record CAXHYW010000083.1, read on the forward strand.
AGGCCGGATACGGTTTTTGGAGCGACCTTCATGTGTCTGGCGCCGGAACATCCTCTGGTGGAAACCCTGTCCCGGGGAACGGATCAGGAAGCGGTGGTGGATGCTTTTGTTCAGAAGGTTTCAAGCCAGGAACGGTCTGCCGACGGGGTTGAAAAATATGAAAAAGAAGGGGTGTTTATTGGTGCCCATTGTATCAATCCTGCTTCCGGAGAGAAAATCCCCATCTACACTGCCAATTTTGTATTGATGGGATATGGAACCGGTGCCATTATGTCAGTGCCAGCAGGAGACCAGAGGGATTTTGACTTTGCCCGTAAGTATGATCTGGAAATTCGGGTGGTGGTTCAGCCCAAGGGAGAACGGTTTGATTCTTCCACCATGACCGAGGCGTACACCGGCTCTGGTGTGATGGTTAATTCCGGTCAATTTGACGAGCTTGACAGCAAAGAGGCCATGGAAGTGATGACCGACTGGCTGGAAGAAAAGGGCCGGGGGAAGAAGGCCATCTCCTACCGGCTCAGGGATTGGGGGATTTCCCGGCAACGGTATTGGGGAACGCCCATCCCGGTGATCCATTGTCCCTCTTGTGGCGTGGTCCCTGTTCCAGAATCGCAGCTTCCCATACGGCTTCCCGAAGACGCTAACCTGCTTGCCAAGGGAGGGTCTCCCCTGCCAGCTCTTGATTATTTTTCCAAGGTGACCTGTCCTGCCTGCGGCAGAGAGGATGCCAAGCGGGATACCGATACCATGGATACCTTTGTGGAATCCTCCTGGTATTATCTGCGGTATTGTTCCCCCCGGTATGATAAGGGGATGTTTGATCCAGCCGCCGTTAAATACTGGGCACCGGTGGATCAATATATTGGTGGGGTGGAGCACGCCGTGCTGCATCTTTTGTATTCCAGATATTTTATGCGGGTCTTAAATACCCTTGGGCTGATCGATTTTAAAGAACCGTTTACCCGGTTGCTCACCCAGGGGATGGTCTGTAAGGAAACCATGACCTGTCCTGAACATGGGTTTTTATTCCCCGAAGAGGCAAAAAAACAAGACGACGAAACCCTTGCTTGTAGCCGTTGCGGAAGTGAAGTAGAAGTTGGACGGGTCATTAAGATGTCCAAATCCAAGAAAAATGTTGTGGATCCCAATGAGCTTTTGGAGCGGTACGGGGCCGATGTTACCCGGCTTTTTTGTCTGTTTGCGGCACCGCCTGAGCGGGATCTTGAATGGAACGAAGACGGGGTGGAGGGTAGTAATCGATTTGTCAACAGAGTCTGGCGGCTTGCCATTGAATGTATGGACAAGATGGATATAATCGCCATTGAGCCCTATAAAGGGGCGGCTTCTGATCTTAACGCCCAACCGGCAAAGGATCTGTATATTAAGGCCAACCAGACCATTCAAAAGGTGACCGACGATATAGACAAAAGTTTTCATTTTAATACCGCTATTTCTGCAATTATGGAGCTTGTCAATACCATGTACACGGTGGATATTGACAAGGCAGATGCTCAGATGAAATCTGTTCTCCTGTTTTGTCTTGAAAATATTTTGTTATTGTTAAGTCCCATTATTCCCCATTTTTGTGAAGAATTGTATGAAAAAATGGGGAATGAAAATTCCATTCTGGAGCATGGTTGGCCTGACTATCGCGAGGATTCTCTTAAAACCGATGAGGTGCTGGTGGTTGTGCAGGTGAACGGAAAGCTTAGGGCAAAATTTAGTGTGAGCTGTGAGATGGACGAAGCCGGAATCAAGGAAACAGCGATGGCCGACGAACACGTAAAGAAATATTTACAGGAGAAACCGGTGAAGAAAATTATTGTTATTCGAAAGAAACAAACCCTTGTCAATATAGTGGTGTGATATGAAATTAATTCAATTTTTTATGCTGATCGGCTTGATTGCTATGGTTACTGCCTGTGGCTATCGCTTGGAAGGTGGGGGCTACATCAATAAAGATGTCAGCCGAGTGGCCGTGACGGTTTTTGAAAATAAAAGCTCGGAAACCCGTGCTGGCGTGAGCTTCGCAAACCAGCTGATCCAGGAAATTCAAGCCAAAACAGATACGGTCGTTGTGGATTTAGACAAAACAACCCGTAAGATTGTGGGGGTGGTGAATTCCATCACATTTTCTGCTCTGGCAAGGACTAGTACGGAAACAGTTGTGGAAAGGCAGGTTACCGCTGTTGTGGATATCAAATTGGTTGGACCGGGCGGGGATATTATCTGGTCTGTGAAGAATATGACCTCCACGGAGTCTTATCAGGTTGATTCAAATAAGGTGAATGACACAGCCAGCAAGCAAAAGGCTGTTGATAAAATTGCCCTGCGAATTGCCGAGAGAGTTATCAGTCAGATGATGAATAATTTTTAAGGGGTCAGTTAAGGAATAAAATAATAAAGACAGGAATTTCTCACATAGATCAAAAGATCCGAAGAGAATTCCTGTCTTACTATATCTAACAGACTGTTTTAAACCTTAGCACTCTAAAGAATTATTAATTAGAATTCACAAGTTTGGTAAGTCTTGAAATTTTTCTGGAAGCAGTTTTCTTATGAAGAATGCCTTTTTGTGCGGCTTTGTGTATAGCAGACTGCGTCTGTCTCATCAATTCAGCTTTGGTGTCAGCGCCAGTTTCCTGGGCGGCACGCAGACTTTTTTCCAGATTTTTAAGAGTGGTTTTTGCAGATCTGTTTCTAAGCCGTCTTACCTGACTCTGTTTCGCCCGTTTCTTTGCAGATTTGTGGTTAGCCAACTTGGTTTAGCTCCTTGTGTTAGTGAATTAAAGATAAAAATTAAGCTATATTTCAAAATAGGAAACATATATTTAAATTTGAATTTTGTCAAGGAAAAACTGTGAGAAAACTATTTCAAAACGCTGCCTCTGTGAGCGTTTTAACTCTTTTCAGCCGGATACTGGGGGTGATGCGGGATGCCCTGATTGCCATGGTGTTTGGTGCATCCACGCCCAGCGATGCCTTTTTCATCGCCTTCAGGCCCTTTGACCTGCTGAGAAAGATGTTTTCTGATGGTATCCTCAGTATCTCATTTGTCCCCATTTTTTCAGGGTATCTGGAAAAGGGAAGAAAAGATCAGGCAATCTCCCTGTTTTTATCGGGCTTGTTTATAGTTTCTGTGGCAGGGGTAATTCTTGTGATAGCGGGAGTTTTATTTGCGCCAATCCTTGTGAAGGTTTTGGCGCCGGGATTTGTTCCGGGAAGTTATCCTCACAGCCTTACCATGGTCCTATTGAAAATAATGTTGCCCTATCTTTTTGTTATTTCGGCCCTGGCCCTTTGCATGGGAGTGCTCAATTGCCTGGGTAACTTTTGTCTTCCGGCGGCAACCCCCATTGTGTTAAATTTTGTGGTGATACTATTTGCTATTTTTGTCTCCGCAAATTTGCGTTCACCGATCATTGGCCTTGCTTTAGGGGTTACCATCGGAGGGGTGGTTCAATTGGCGTTGCAGATTCCATTCTTAATCCGCCATGGAATGATGGATTTTCCCCGTTTTAAGTGGTTTCATCCCGGATTGGTAAAGATCGGAAAAACAATGATTCCCTGCATGATAGGGGCTGCTTCCTATCAAATTAATATCATGATTGCCAGTCTATTTGCCTCTACACTTCGCCAGGGCAGTATCTCCTTTCTCTATTATGCCGACCGGTTGGTACAATTTCCCCTGGCATTGTTTGCGGTTTCTTTTTCAACGGTTTTATTACCCTCTTTGTCCAGAGCGGTGACCCAGGGAAAACAAGATGGGGTACCTGCTGAAGTAACAAATCAAGTATCAAATGAAGTATTTAAGGAATTTGCAAAGGGGGCAAGTCTGGTTCTCTTTGTTACCATTCCTGCCATGACAGGTTTGCTCGTGCTGGGTGCGCCCATTGTTTCCCTTTTGTTTAAACAGGGGGCCTTTGATGCCTCTGCAGTCCATCAAACGTCCGGCTGCCTGTTTTATTTGGTGCTGGGTTTGTGGGCCTATACCGGGACCCGGCTTTTTGTTACCCTTCACTATGCATTGTCTTCTTTCAGGCTTCCCTTCGTTGCCGGCCTTGTTGCCATTGGATTTAATCTGGTACTTTGCTGGTTTCTGGTGGGAGATTTTGGGGTCAGGGGGCTTTCCTTGTCTGTCTGTCTATCCTCAATGGCAGGGTTTGGGGTGTTGTTTGTGAACATGCCTGGAACCTTTTCCAGAAGGCAATTGATTGTTTCTGCTTGCAGAGCCGTTTTTTTATCTGTTATAATGTTCTTTTTTATCCGTTGGGCGGCCCAATCCATCGTGACAGAAGAATATGGCAAACTTGGGCTTGGGGCGGGGATATTTGCCTGCATCCTCCTGGGGATCTGTTGTTTTGTTTTAACAGCTGTCCTTACGGCAAGCCCTGAAATTAAACAGATCAAGCAGATGTTGAAAAAAAGATGTAAAAAAAAATGACCCCAATGACGGTATTTGAAAAAGCAATTTTTTATGTTGGTATCCTGCTGACCCTAGTGCTCTTGTTTATGATTTTTTTTTCAAAGCATGGGATTGTGGATTATGGCAAACTTAAAAAACAAGAAGCGAAGATTTCGGTGCAGGCTGCACAAACGGCAACGGCCAATCGAAAAATTGAGAAGGAAATTAAAAGTTTGAAGCTTGATATTGACTATATAAAACATTTGGCTAAACATGAACATGGGATGGCTCAGCCGGATGAACTTATATTTAAAAATACCCCAGAAAAAAAGGAAAAAACACCATGAAAGATGAATTTATTACCCTGGAACTTGCCAGGCTATATGAAAGCCAGGGGTATTTTCGGGATGCCCTGGACATGTATCGAGCCCTTGAATCGGAAGAAGGGGAAAATAATATTCAGCCCAGAGACCTTGAGATAGCTGCCAGTCTTGCGCGCATGGAATCTGCTTTAAAAAAACAAGACTCACAGGTAGACTCACAGGAAAACCCTCTGGAACCATTGGCCGAAGCGCTGGCCATTTTGGCGGAACCTCGGGAACCTTTGACGGATCCTGTTTCGGCTGATTCTTTGCCGGAAAAAGGAATGAACCCACTTTTGGAAAAATGGGTTTCGCTTCTTATGCTGGAAAAAAGGGTTGGTTTTATGAAACGGTTTGGGGCAAGAGGATTGCAGGGCTCTAAGGGATGATTTTATGATAAAAAAAGAAAAATTTGGAATCCTGACCTTGTTGACCATTGCAGCTTTGATCTCATTCGGAGTGAATGCGTTTTCGCCCTCGGGCATTGCGCTTACGGGGCAGTGGGACAAATCCAAGGGAGTGGTGACGGCAAAATCCAAACAGGACGCCGTTCATCCCGAGATCGAACTTAATGATCCTCGTACGGTTCAGCAGATGATTAAAAACAAGGCGGTTGTGCTTTTGGATGTTCGGTCAAATGAAGAATTCGACCAGGGCCACCTGCCAGGAGCCTTTTCCTTTCCCCTGGCTGAGTTTGACGATAACCTGGATAAATTACTATCGCTTGTAAACAAGGATTCATCTGTTTTGGTCTATTGCTCCGGGGTGGACTGTGCCGCAAGCCACACCTTTGCCGCACAGCTTTTAGCCATGAGATTCATGAATGTCAAGGTCTATGCCGGCGGGTTCAGGCAATGGCAGGAAATGGGATTTGAGATATCAAAAAATGAAGAATAACCATAAAAAATCGGGATGGCAAATAGGACTTCACTGGATACTGAGACTGCTCCTAGGACTGACCTTTATCTGGGCAAGTATACACAAAATCATAAACCCGGCTGAATTTGCCAGGATAATTTATGGGTATGGAGTGTTTCCGGAAATCACGATTAATGTTATCGCAATTTTCTTACCTTATCTAGAATTATTGACCGGTATCTGTCTGATCACAGGTGTTTTGCCAAAATCGTCTCTTGCGATCATAAATGGTCTTTTTTTTGGGTTTATTCTTTTAATCGGGTTTAATCTTCTCCGGGGTCATACCTTTGATTGCGGCTGTTTCTCCGTATCCGATACCCAGACTGCCGGATCTGCCGTATCATTGTTAATACGGGATGTTTTCCTGCTTGCAGCCGGTATCTATCTTTGGATACGGTTTGAACCTTTGGGCAATCGTTGCTCTTGAATTCAATCCTGATTATTCTTCAAGCACAGCTGGGCTTTTTTGGCCAGGGTTGTTTCCTTGGCCGGCCAGACCATGAGATCGTATATGCCGTCTACCTGAACAAATCCAAACCCTAAATTTTCATAAAAACCGTGGGAGGGATTATTTTGATCCACATGAATACTAACCCGCTGGTTTGTTTTTTGGGCCTGGTCCATGGTCTGTTTGAACAATTGTTTTCCGACTCCCTTTCCCCTGTTGGCCGGCAGAATGGCAATGTCCATGACCCGGATTTCAGTATAGGGCATCTGCCGGAGATAAAACCGGCCCAGGGGAACACCTTTGCGGTTTTCTACGATATAAAAGCTGGCATCAGAAGTTGCCATGTACTGGTGGTGCTGTAATAAAAACTGCTGGGTAAGAAATTGGGTAAGATCTGGTTCCGGGAATCCGTAAACTTGTGTTTCATAATCCCTGGAGGTAGCAAATATATGCTGTAACAGCAGCATGTCTTCAGGTTCCCTGATGGGCCTGAGGTGGATATCTTTTAAGGTGTGGGTCATAAATGGTCTCATGATTTCTTTTAAGAGATGGAACTGCCGATTAACTCCTCTGTTGTTCTTAATCCGAACAAAATGCTTGGCAGAAGATTTCCCGGCAGAAAAGGCTTTGCCGGGAAATCTCTGGAATAGTTTCGTATCAGCTTCTGGTTGGGAAAATCCCTGCAAGGGCGATGCAGAAGGGAATCGTTAAAAAGGGCTGCCTGTTTTCATGGGCCTTGCCATTGCCAGCAGGGGCCAAGGCCCCTCCTGCCATGGGTGCAGCACTGTCCGGGTTGCTTTGGTAGTCGGACTCTGCAAAAAATCTTGAAGCTCGATCATTATCCGTGGCAGGATACATGGTATGATCCGGAGCACCGCTGGTTGCATCTGCATTGGTCCCTTTTGCCCCGTGGGTGTGTTCGGGCAGTTGGGTTTCATCTATGTGACAGACAGCTTGTCCCCCGCGATCACCAATGAAATAGGGGCTCAAACCAGGGCCCCGGCCCTGCTGGACCGGAGCTCTTCCCTGCAGGTTGGGCAGCACCATTGTGTTTATGCCGTCCCCGCCGTAGATAGTGCCGATGACTGCAAAAAGTGATGTGTTTGCCTGGATGGAAATTTCTTGCCCCGCGCAATAGGCCCAGCCTATGGGAGCAAAACTATATGGGAACATTCGAATTTCACCGATAAAAGGGTCTGACATTTTTGTCCTCCTTTGGAATGGATGGGTTAATTTTGGTTCGGGTAGGTGCCGCGCGTGGAAATGATAAAGTTGATGCCTGAAAAGGGCATGATGTTATTATGGGGTTGGTTCCCACCAGATGTTGCAACAGCATCAGGGGAAAAGGGTTTTATTTTGGTGGCATCCTCCCCTGGGTCGTAAAAATTTTTGTCAGGATCAAACTTTGCCAGCACATAGCCTACGGCCTCTGTTTGGGTTGCCGAATCAGTTGATGCCTGCAGGGGATGGGTATGTTCGGGAATCTGAGAACTAGTCAGCCGTTCTGTTTCCATGCCGTACCTCTGCCCAATGTATCTATGGGTCAGTGTTGGGCCCTGTCCCTGGTGGACAGGCAGTCTGCCCCGAAGATCCGGAAGAGCAAATGTGTTCACTCCGTCTCCCCCGTACTTTGTTCCCAGCAAAGCATACAGCTTGTCATTTTGAGATATGGCCACGAGCTGTCCCTGGCAAAGTGCCCAATCTCTTGGGGCAAAATTACCCCCAAAAATTCGAATTTCACCTAAATACGTTTCTGCCATTATGTGTCTCCTCTATTTTGGTTGAATATATGATCTTTAATTTCTGGAGGGATAAGTGCCTTGTAAAGCAATCACAAAATTGATTACCAGGCTGGGCTGTACATTCTCATGAAATGAATTCCCACCCGCTTTTGTACCTGTTGAAGGATTCATCTGGATCATATTTTCTGCCGGACCATAGGCGTTTGATCCACTGCTCGTGGCCAGGAGTCGTCTGCTTCCAGAACCGATATAATTCTCCTTAGCAGGCTGTACCCCTGCATAGAACTCATGGGTGTGGGTTGGCATACTATCATTTGTGAGGGTCACAACTTCCCTACCGCCGAACTGGCCCGCGGTATAGTGATTTCCCATCCCATCACTTCCTTCCCCAATGGGCGTTCTGCCCCTTAGGTCCGGAAGCATAAAGGTGGATCTGCCGTCACCACCGTAAGTATCTGATATTAAAGAGTACAGGGTTTGATTCTGATTTATCTGTATGGTTTGACCATTGCATAATGCCCAGTCCTTGGAGATCGGAAGAGCGTCGTGTAGGGAAAGAGTGTGCCCCTATGT
>CAXHYW010000084.1:0-9796 GCA_964021475.1 uncultured Desulfobacteraceae bacterium
ATTGTCCGGTTTCTCCTGACCCTTTGTGGATTCATCGTCAAAATACAACTGGATGCTCTCATGGGTGCATTGCCTGGATGGAATCCCTTTTGCTACTAAAACTTGGGATTTTTTTCCTGTTTTTTGAATCATTTCTTCCAAAACAGCATCTTCCACAATACCGAATCTGATTCCCACCCGTCTGAGCCAAATAATAAATTCATAAAGCAAAATCGGCTCTTCTGGTTCCATTCGTTTTTCTACATGTACCTCAAGGCCGTCCTTGGAGAGATGGTAATCAAATATTTTGTTCAATTTTTTAGAAATTTTTATTTCAGACTGGACTGTATACAGAGATCTCTCAAGATCCAGCCTTCTTTTCTCAAATTGTTTTTGTTCCAAAAGGATTTCCAGGATATCTTGGTCAGATTGACCCGATATTTCCTGTAGAATCTCACCTATAAAACGAGATTTTCCCTGGGCCAGTCTTTCGGTTTTTTGAATATCCAGAGCAGCATTGACCTGTTCCAATGTAACCTGTTCCTTTTTAATCGCAAGCACCCCAAACCGCTTGTTCACGGCATCTTTTTTTATTTGGGTCTCTCCCATAACATTGAAGGCATCAAGAAGCTGTTCATTTTTAATTCGATTTTGAGTCAACAGAATTGAAATCCGGTCACTCTCGTAGATGGCTTTATTTTCAACCAGAATATCTCCGATTTTTTTATCGGTCTTATTTTTTTTAAAATAGTTTTGTTGGTATTTTAAGGCTTTGTCCACGTCATCGGCAGGACAAATGCCGTTGGCAACCGCAAGTCTTCCAAATTGCATATCCTCAGACTGAAGTTTGAGATGTACCTCCAACGCCTGCAAATATTCTATTCGTTTGTCGGAAACCAGATTCTCTTGTTTGAAAATGTCCAGAACATTAATGTCTGGATCTTCCTTGGATTGTTCTTCCAGAAGCCTGATGACTTCTTCTTTTTCGCAGGACTTAAGGAACACACAGTCAGCGGCCAGGTTAATCAGGCCCATGTTCCGTTCAAAGCCAGGTATTGATGTATCTGAATCCATTATCCCCTCTTTAAACACCGCCATGCGCCGCCAGCCCTTCTTCGATAAGGTTCAAGAGGGGGGCCTTTTGTTCGGGAAATTTGTATCCCTCATAATCATGGGTGAGCAATATCTGGCCCTTAGAATTTCGCCAATTGTTACCCGCATGGTCGAAGCAAACCCGGGACGTCACCTCAAGGGTTGTTATCATTTGCTTTAGCTCCATCAGTTGTTCCCGGGGGGAAAGGATATTCACTTCCCCTGACTGAATCTGGGCATGGAGCGGGGTACCGGCAATGGCCCGAAAGGGTCGGGATCGAATGTAATGGGGATTGATGGCATTGAGCACCCGGGCAGTGTTTGTTGCATGGGCACGGGTCAGCTCTTTCCCGCCAAGGCCTGGCATCCAATACTCCGAAACCTGGAATCCGGCGGCCATGGCTTTCTTACCGCCCTGGATCTGACCCTCTGGGGTAACTCCTTTTTTGATTTTTTTTAATAATTCGTCATCCCCGGTTTCCAGGCCCAGGTGAAGCCGGTCAAGACCCGCCTTTTTAATGGCACATAGATCCTCTGTCGATTTTTGAACAAGGGTTCTGGCCCGGGCATAGGTGGTCACCCGGTTGATGGAAGGAAAGGTTGTTTTCAGATGCTTCAGGGCGGCCACAAGATCCCGGGTTTTCATGATCATGCTATTGCCGTCCTGGATAAAGGCGGTTTGCCCCCGGGCCATCAGCCAGTGGACCAGCATAGGGAATCCTTGGTGAGAGTTCAGTTCCGGAACCTTTTCCATCAAGGAGATAGCGGCATCCCGGGTGATCTCCCCCCCTTGGCCCATGGCCAGGGAAGCAGCGGTCAACTCCCGTGCAAGCCGGGCCATGGCATCGATGTCCCCTTTAATTTCTGCAATAGAACGAAGTTGAAACTTTTGATTTTTGTACATGGTGCAGAAAGTACAATGGTTCCAAGGACAATTCCGGGTAAATCGCAGGAGCAGTGAATCGCTGCCTCCTTCACTGGGCGGCCGGTAAATACCGGTTTCAAAATGAAAATCTTTAATAGTCATGATAATATAACCTTAAGAATACGCCCGGGTTGTTTTCCACAAATAGGGCAAGGTTTTCCTGGGTGATCCGGTAGAGCAGGGTATCCGGGCCCACCGTATAGGTTGCCAGGGCCGGTTGATTAGTAAGAATCATACTGGTGCCAAAAAATTTTCCCCGTTCAAGAGTCGCAACCCTCTTCTTGTTCTGTTCCACCCGTACCTGCCCTTTGCAAATGAAATAACAGGCATCCGGCTTCTCTCCTCTTCTGAGCAGAGGAGTATCTCCATCAAGGGCTGCCATGGGCTCCAGCATCTGAAAAAACTGGGTCTCCTGGGACGGGGTAAGATACCGAAATATTGGGGTGGGGGCCAACAGGTCCCTGAGCGCTTTATCCTGGACAATGGACAGGTGAAACAGGTTTTTTTCCATGGGGGTATTCCGGATAAAAGCCTGCATTTCCGTCCGGGGGATGCAAATCAGCCGGGCCTCGCTTTTGGCAATGGCCGTTGCGGTTCTGGGCCCATCGGAAAAAAGACATTTTTCTCCAAAAAAATCACTTCGGCCACAGGTGGTCAGACAGGCCCCCTGGTCCACAATTTCCACCTGGCCGGTCATTACCAAATAAAAAAAGTCACCCCTGTCTCCTTTATTGAAGATGGTGGTCCCGGGTTTGTAATGTCTGGGCCGGGCAATACATAAAAATTCAAGGGTTTTTTCAGGGGCCAGGTCATTGAATAGCGGCAAATCCAAGTAGGTGCCTAATATTTCAATGGCCTGGCAGAATTCTCTGGGAGGCACCGCAAGTTCAACTGTTGCGGACAGGCCCGTGGGCGCTATTTTCAACCCGCTGTTTTCAGGGATCATCTCCCGGGCCACATGAACCAGGTACATCCGCTGCCGGACAGCTTCCGGAAGGGAAACCAGAAAGTCAATGGGGGTATGCAACGGGGGGATACCGGCTTCATGAAAGATCAGGTCCCGGTCCCAGGGAAACCCGTTTAAAAATTGCTGCCTGTTTTTATCCACCACCCCTTTTTCATGGAGCATATCCACATAGGCCGGATCATTGTGGGTATCTGAGCTATACACCATGGTTTTCCCTGAAAAGTCCACCTGGAGGGAAATGGTGGGAATGGAGTGGAGAGAATAATTAAACTCAAATATCCCCCCATTGATATTTATGGGGGCCCCAATTGTCAGGGGAATGAACCGGATGGCCTGTTCCAGCATATTTGCGGGAATATCGGTCAGGGCATCGGATTTTCTGATAAAACTGTTAAAAATGGTCTGGGTGGTATAGAGGGTGATTTTCCCTTCCAGCATAATTTTCTGGAGGGTGCCGGCATCGTGATCGGCATGGCAATGGGTGAGAATGATACTGTCCAGAACTTTTGGGTTCACCCCCAGACGAATCAGATCAATGGCGGAATGAATCGGAGGATCCACCATGATGCCCCGGCGGTTGACCCATATGATCATCCCGGAAGTCATGGCACCGGGATCAAATCCATGTCCCGACCCCAGAGTGGTAATGCCGAACAACGGCGGATAAAACACCAGGGCCGTATCAAAATCAACTTTTGATACCGTACCCAACGCCCCATGGGGATCAAATTGGGCAATCTTTTTACCCTGGTCAAAAACCGAGTATGATAAAGCACCATCCACATGGATTTCAAGGTTATCCAGGCGAACCTGTCCCTGGGAGTCAAAGGGATAAAACTCCACCACATCTTCTATTTGGAAAGGCCGGACAACCCCCTCCACCGGAACAGTTCTGAAATTAAGCATCTCAGCTTTAAGATCCGGATATCCCGGCGTGTCCTGTCCATTGATAAATTCACCTGCATAGTCCAGTTTTTCCGGTCCGAACAAGGCTTCATTCAAAAGAGTCAGTACCCGCCTTTTCTGATTTTGAGTGCAGACCACCCTTATTTTTCTCTTACGGAAGAAAAAATTATAATAAATGGGAAATTCCAGCTCGGAAAAGGAGATCCCCTGGTCCATGGAAAACAGAAGGGGGGGGAGGATAAAGGTAGATGGAACACCGATATCAATAGTCATTGAATCTTTGATGGTTTCCGGGGGCACGCCAAACTGAACCGGTCCTGAAGAGGTTGATATCAACAATCCGCCCCGGGGAAGATGCCAAAGATTCTGGGTGTGATCCATTTCCATAACCCTCCTGTTGGTTTTGTTCCTGGATAAGATGCCGGGGTTCACCATAAAACAAAACGTCCATCCGGTGGAAAGCAATTCCCAGACATCTATTGATTCCATATCATAACCGGGTGAATACAACAAATAAAACCGGCATGGATTTCGGTTTATCCCCCATCGCTTTACTTTTGATCTGACATGCTTATGGTTTGAAAATAATACAGAAATGACTCAGAAAACGTTAAGGAGCTGTCCTGATAATAATATGAAAAACAACAATTATATATCTGATTTAACAAATGATGTAATAGATACGGTGCTGCCGGAATCCTTTTCCCAAGAGCCCAGGGAAATGCCGGTTGCTTCCTCCTCTCCCACAAAAGAATTGGACCGGATCATTGTCAAAGGCGCCAGGGAGCATAATCTTAAAAACATTGATGTGGAGATCCCCAAAAAAAAACTGGTGGTCTTTACCGGGGTATCGGGGTCTGGAAAATCCAGCCTGGCCTTTGACACCATTTTTGCCGAGGGCCAGCGCCGGTATGTGGAATCTCTCTCTTCCTATGCCCGGCAATTCATCGGGCAGATGGAAAAGCCCAAGTACGACACCATCCGTGGACTGTCCCCCACCATTGCCATTGAACAGAAGGCGGCCAGCAAAAACCCCCGGTCCACCGTGGGAACCATCACGGAGATCTATGATTATCTCAGGGTATTGTTTGCCCGGGTGGGCACGCAATTTTGTTTCAAATGCGGGGAAAAGGTGGGGCGGGGACATGCCCAGTCCATGGTGTCCCAGATTTATTCTTTGCCAGCCGCCTCAAAAATCCTGATTCTGGCCCCCATTGTGGAGAATCGGAAGGGGGAGCACAGGGAACTGCTGGATGAGTTGAAAAAAGAGGGGTATGCCCGGGTCCGAGTGGACGGGGTGGTCCAGGCCCTTGAAAATGTTCAGACCCTTGCCCGGAACAAAAAGCATCACATTGAAGTGGTGGTGGACCGCCTTGTCATCAAACAGGATACCGCGTTTGAAAAACGGCTCACCGATTCAGTGGAAACGGCCCTGAAACTGGGCCATGGCCAGATCATTGTTCACATGGAGGGAAGGGAAGATTTGAAAATGAGTGAGGCCCGGTCCTGCTGCGGCATTGCCTATCCCGAGCTCACCCCCCAGATTTTCTCCTTCAATTCCCCTTTGGGCATGTGCCCGGAATGTAACGGAATCGGAACCCTTTTGGCCATAGATCCGGACAAGGTGGTGCCGGACAAAACCCTGAGCATCCGCCAGGGGGCTGTAGTTCCCTGGAAAAATTATTTTCTTAAGAATCCCAGGTACCAGAACGACAACTCCTGGGGCATGGGCCAGCTGCTGGCCATGGAAACGCAATGGGGCATCAATTTTGACACGCCCTGGCAGGATTTGCCCAAAAAGCAGCAGCAATTGCTTCTTTACGGCTCCAAGAGCAAGGAAATGACAGTGAACTGGACTTCAGCCAAGATCCAGGCAGAGATTACCCGAACCCATGAAGGGCTGGTCCACACTCTGATGCGGCGGTACCGGAACACCCAGTCCGAAGGGCAAAAAAAACATTATGCCGAGTTTATGACCTCTTCCACCTGTACCAGCTGCCAGGGCAAACGGCTCAAAGAGGAAGTTCTCCATGTTTTGATCCGAAAAACCTCCATCATTGATCTTGCGGCAATGACGGTAAGTGATGCCCATGAATTTATTCGATCCCTGGATCTAGCGGGCAACAAACGGCTCATTGCCGAGGAGTTGCTCAAGGAGATCTCGGATCGGCTGGGGTTTCTGGTCAACGTGGGATTGGACTACCTTTCCCTGGATCGCAGCGGCCCCACCCTGTCCGGGGGGGAATCCCAGCGCATCCGACTGGCATCCCAGGTGGGAAGTGAATTGACCGGGGTATTGTATATTTTGGATGAACCCTCCATCGGGCTCCACCAGCGGGACAATATCAAACTTTTGTCCACCCTCCACCATTTACGAGACATCGGCAACACCCTGATCATTGTAGAACATGACCAGGAAACCATGGAAAGTTCCGACTGGATCGTGGATATCGGCCCCGGGGCAGGTCATTTGGGCGGCCAGATTGTGGCCCAGGGAACCCCTGACCAGATCAAAGCCAATCCCGCCTCCATCACCGGCGCTTTTCTCACCGGAAAAGATCGGATAGAGGTGCCAAAAAAGCGCAGGAGTCATGCCGATAAAGGCAGCCATTGGATCTCCATTGTAAAGGCATCGGAAAACAATCTTAAAAATGTGACCGCCAAAATCCCCATCGGGCTGTTGGTGGCAATTACCGGAGTTTCAGGGGCCGGCAAATCCACCCTGATCAACCAGATCCTCTACCCGGCCCTGTCCGTTGCCCTCCACAACTCCCAGTTGAGTGTGGGAAAACATGAAAAGATTACCGGACTTGAGCATATCGACAAAATCATCAATATTGATCAAAAACCCATCGGCCGCACCCCAAGGAGCAATCCCGCCACCTATACCAAGGTGTTTGACAGCATTCGGGATTTCTTTGCCATGCTGCCAGAATCCAAGGCCCGGGGATACAAAAAAGGGCGGTATTCCTTTAATGTAAAGGGAGGACGATGCGAGGCCTGCAAGGGAGATGGATATATCACGGTGGAGATGCACTTTCTGGCCGATGTATTTGTCCCCTGTGAGGTGTGCGGGGGAAAACGGTTCAATCGTTCCACCCTGGAGATTACCTATAAGGACCATTCCATTGCCGATGTTTTGGACTTATCGGTTGTCCAGGCCAGGCAGTTGTTTGAAACCCACCCAAAAATTTCTCATATTCTGAACACCCTCATGGATGTGGGTCTCGGTTATATCAAGCTGGGCCAGGCCGCCACCACCCTGTCCGGTGGAGAAGCCCAGCGCATCAAACTGGCCCGGGAACTGGCCAAGCGGGGTACCGGGGACACCCTTTATATCCTGGATGAGCCCACAACCGGTCTCCATTTCCAGGATATCAAAATGTTGCTCACCGTGCTCCAACGCCTCACCGATTCCGGAAATACCGTGCTCATCATTGAGCACAACCTGGATGTGATCAAAACCTGTGACTGGGTTATTGATATAGGTCCCGAAGGCGGCCACAAAGGCGGGAAAATCATTGCAACAGGTTCACCGGAAAAAATTGCCAAAACGTTAAAAAGCCACACCGGCCTTTATTTAAAGGATGTTTTGTAAGAAGAGCCCTTTAAATAAAAGGTGCGATAGAAAATTTTACCAGGAAGATCAAGGCCATTATCCTGAAAGGTACCCGTTTATCATGGGCACGATTTGTATCCACACATACGATCTAGTCTATCCGTCATTTCGTTCAGTTTGTCCTCGAGATTTTGACACAGGGACTTAAGTTCGTCATCGGCAATATCCTCAGGGATGACTACCGGCTCGCCAAATGCAATGAATATACGGCTGAACGGCTTAGGCAGAATGGTCTGATCCCAGGCCTTGGGAAAGGTGATCACCCTGTCGCCGGAACAGGCCATAGGTACAAATAGGGCCCCGGTTTGCCTGGCCACTGCGACCATGCCCTTTTTCAATTTGCGAGGCGGCCCCTGGGGGCCGTCTACGGCAGTACCGCACAGGTATTTTTTATCTCCCTTGTTCATAACATCAATCATCTGTTGCAAAGCCTGTCTACCTCCCCTGGAAGAGGATCCCCTTACCGGTGTGTATCCAAATTGCCTGGCGATAGCGGCTGTCATCTCTCCGTCCAGACTACGGCTGATCATGATCAGTCGATCACCCAAATTTCGGAAAAAATAAAAAAGAAAAATTGAATGCCGATGCCAGGAGGCGCCCACCACGTGGTGTGGAAGGCCGGTTTGCCGAAAATGACGGTCATATACGGGTTGGTTGATGATGGTTATCCGTACAGTAGCAAACCATAGTCGGGCCAGCCAGGCAGCTGAAAAACCGATGATGGTGGCTTTAATTCTCTGCTTAAATGAATAGGGCATGACACTCCTTAAATTTGTTTGCGGCATTTATACCTGTTATCATCTAATTTTAAAAGGGTGAAAGGAGGTTTTGTAAGAAGGTTCCTTTAAAATCAGGGCGCGATTGAAAATTTTCCCAGGGAGATCAAGGCAATTGTCATTAGCAAAAAGATCACCTGCCGCCTGAAAACGGCTTCATTTGAAAATTTTCCAAAGAAAAAATTACCGATCCAAATGCCAATACCCAGGGGAATGAAAAGCCCCAGGGACAAGGTTAATGTCTGGCGATCAAACAGGCCGTAACAGATACTGGATACAATGGCCAGGGTGTCCACCATGAGGAAAAAAGCGATCATGGAAGCCCTGGATACGGCAACGGATTTGTTGGAAGAAAAATAAAACAAAATCACCGGCGGGCCGCCCATGGCAGCCACACCGGTTAAAAATCCGGCAACCATGCCCACCCCTGCTGTGGCGACTGATCCACTTGATTTGACCTGCTTTTTTCTGAGGAGCAGGCCAAGACAAAGGCAGATGACCGTAAGGGAGATAAAGATGCGCATGGCAGTTACCGGCACCACCACCAACGCCAGGGTTCCCAACGGCAGGGTCAGAAGAGCCCCCAATCCAATCAACCGCAGACCCTTCCAATCCACCTCCTTCCTGACTTTGTAAAGCAGCCAGGAACTGGCAACCACATCCAGACACAGGATCACCGGAGTCACCTGGGCCGGGGGAAAAATGAAGGTAAGGGTAATGGCCGAAATCATGGCAAAGCCGAACCCGGAGTATCCTCTGATGACACTGGCACCCAAAATCACCAATGCGGCATAACTATATTCCCAAGACATCCTGTTCTCCTGCTATTTCATAAAAAATTTGAATGGGAAGGGGTAAAATCAAGCACCCACGACAATCCGATTATTAAGCGCATCAATACAGTTCACAAATATAGGTTAATCTGTGTCCCTTTTTTGGGTAGACTTTAAATATAACCCCCGGCCTTTGTTTGTGATGACCCCTTTTTGTTTTGCCCGTGCAAGAATATTTCGTATCAAGGTATCCTCTAACCCGGTTCTTTTTTTAATTTCTTTGAAATCAATGGGGGTGACCTTTCTTCTTGAAATAATGCGAACCACTGTCTCGTAGGGGGACAGCTCCTGTTTGACTGCTTTTTGGATTGGTTTTTTGATTGATTTCTTAATTGGTTTTTGGGTCGATTGTTTTTGCCTGATGGGCATGGGTTTGGAGGTGCCAGACAAGGGGGACTCGTCAAAATCAATTCCAAATGTTGAAGAAAGATCTGCATTCTGGATGATTCTTTTGGAGGTTTTTGTTTTGGATTTTTTAATAA
Source organism: uncultured Desulfobacteraceae bacterium (assembly GCA_964021475.1). Lineage (GTDB taxonomy): Bacteria > Desulfobacterota > Desulfobacteria > Desulfobacterales > Desulfobacteraceae > NBML01. The sequence continues at coordinate 9,580 of CAXHYW010000084.1, forward strand.
GCTGGTCTGCTTCTTTCTGGATGGCCTGGGAAACCAGATTTTCCATGTCAACGCCCCGCAGGGTGAAAAACAGGGCCGGGTTCTGGTCCAGCCGGGTCCCGACACCATAGAGGGTTGCCGCAATATGTTTGCACATGGTTGCCGAGTCGGGACAGGAACAATAGAACTTTATTTCGCCGGGGGAAGGAAAAATACCGTCTTTTTTGTCGATGAGGAT
>CAXHYW010000085.1:0-9750 GCA_964021475.1 uncultured Desulfobacteraceae bacterium
CGGGTGCTTAAAAAAGAGGGGATGTTTCTCACCGACTCCGGGGGCAATTATCTCACCGGCACCACGGACATTACCCGGACCCTCAATCTGGGGGTTCCCACAAACCAGGAAATCAGGGATTATACCCTGGTGCTCAAGGGGCATATCTGTGTGGCCACCGCCCTGTTTCCCAAGGGAACCAAAGGATTCCAAATCGACACCCTGGCCCGTCAATTTCTCTGGAAGGAGGGGATGACTTTCGGACATGGAACCGGTCACGGCGTGGGATTTTTCCTAGGGGTTCACGAAGGACCGGCAAGAATAAGCCCCCATCCTGTTGATGTGGAATTGAAAGAGGGGATGCTTTTGACCAATGAACCAGGGCTCTACCGGGAAGGCCACTACGGTATCCGCCTTGAAAACATGATTTTAGTGGTTGAAGCCCAGAAGACCGAGTTTGGTCAGTTCATGAAGTTTGAGAACATGACCCTGTGCCATTTTGAAACTTCCCTGGTGGACAGTAAATTGCTAACCGGTGAGGAAAAAACCTATCTGAACGCCTATCATCAAGATGTCTATGACTCCTTAAACCCCGGTTTGGACCCGGGGGTTGCGGCATGGCTTAAAAAGAAAACCGTTCCAATTTAGGGCTTTTATACGTTCAACACATGGCCCTAGGCTTTCTGACCAGGGCCATGTGTTGAATTATACGTTGAATCTGAAGTGAAGCACATCTCCGTCAGCCACAACATATTCTTTGCCTTCCACCCTCATTTTTCCGTTTTCCTTGAGTTTTTGTTCGGTTTTGTACTCAAACAGATCGGTGCAATGGTAGGTTTCAGCCCGGATGAACCCATGTTCGAAATCCGTATGAATGATACCTGCCGCCTGGGGGGCCCTGGCGCCATTGGGAAAGGTCCAGGCCCGGACCTCTTTTTCACCTGCTGTGAAATAGGTGTTCAATCCCAGCATGTCGTATCCTTCGCGAATCAGCTTGTCCAGGCCGGACTCTTCCAGGCCAGCAGCTTCCAGAAACTCTGCCTTTTCTTCTGCAGAGTCCAGATCGCTGATTTCCGATTCCAGCTTGCCCGAAATCACCACCACCCCGGAGCCGTCTTTTTCAGCAAATGCCCGAACTTTTTTTACATGGTCGTTGTCCGCTTCCAGCTCGTCATCCCCCACATTGCAGCAATAGAGTTGTTTTTTCATGGTAATCAGGTGAAGATCGGCAATCATCTCTTGTTGCCGCTCATCTAAATCCACCAGGCGAGCGGGTATCCCCTCTTCCAGGGCTTCCTTCAACAGGTCAAGGACAGGCTCTGCGGCTTTTGCCATTCCTGAAATCTTCTTGTCCGCTGATTTTTTGAGTTTCACCAGGCTGTCCTGGCGTTTCTGAACGGTCTCAAGATCTGCAAAGGCAAGCTCAATCCGGATGGTTTCAATATCACTTTCAGGGTCCACCCGGCCCTCCACATGTACCACGTCATCATCTTCGAAGCACCTGACCACATGGACAATGGCACCCACCTGCCGGATGTGGCCCAGAAATTTATTCCCAAGTCCCTCTCCTTTGGACGCCCCTTTGACAAGACCTGCAATATCCACAAATTCAACAATGGCGGGGATGATTTTTTGGGGAACAATATACTGGGTGATTTGAGCAAGCCGTTTATCCGGCACATGGACAATGCCCACATTGGGCTCAATGGTGCAGAAGGGATAATTTGCGGCTTCTGCCGGAGCCGAGGTTAGTGCCGAAAATATGGTTGATTTCCCCACGTTGGGAAGTCCCACGATGCCACAATTTAACTGCATAATACAAACCCCTTTCCTAAAAGACAAAACCCGGCATTCCATCTGCCAGGTCAATATTTAAAAAAATACAAGAAACGGCTTTATACAGTATTTCAGATAATTTACAAGTTTAATTTATGTCAAGGCTTCGTCCATCACCCAAAATGCTACCCTAGGAACCTATTGATTTGTAATGATAAACCCCTGGAGCCTAAGCTGTGATAATAATCCCTGGTCTCCTGCCAGATGTCCGGCGCCCACCAACACAAACTCAACCCCGGGCGTTTTTGCCAGCCTTTTTAATTGGATCATCCACTTCTGGTTTCTCGCGGCAAACAGGGTTTGGTAAAGCCCGGGGAAATCTTTTTTTAGCGGCCCAAGTATCGCCCTGTCAAGGCCGGGTGTATCTCCTGTTCTCCAAGCCGTTTTAATGACCGGAAGTAAGTCGGGCAGGCGTTTCAAGTCCTCAATAATATAAGCGATCAATTTGTCTTCATTTCCGACGCCCAGGTTTTCAAAGATCGCGACCTGTTCTTCAAGAGCTTCAAGGTGTAGCCTTGGTTTGCCGTCCGTAACCGCCCGGGAAAAAAAGAATTCGTCCACTCCTGTTCCACCCACCCCCATCCGGTCCACTTCAATCTGGGTCAATGTGATCAGGACCAGGCCGGGTTTGAATTTGTTCATGGCTTCTACCGGAATATTTCGATCCGCGGTAAAAATTTTAAGCGCCTGGAAGGTGCCAGGTCTCACTAACTTTTTAAGCGTTCGGTTGTCCGGATAAACCATCCTTGCCATAAAAGTTTCTGTAAATTTAGGATCACGGCTTTTTTGGATATCCGTCTCAAAGACCAGGATGTCCGATTTGCCGTAGGCTAGATCAAAGGCCCGGGGCAGGGGATAATCGGATTCTCCCAAGATATGGATGGTTCCCCCTAAATAGAAGTGGCTGTTCCCTCGGCTAACTTTCCACACAGGAGACCCGGCATGGGCCGTCAGGGCCAGGAGAATAAACAGGAGAATAAAACAAAAGGTCTCGACACAAAATTGTTTGAATTTCAGATGCTTGATTTCCATGGGCGTATCCTTTTAGGTGTCTTCCCTTCCAATCCATTTGTTTACCCGGGGTGGTTCATAGGTGGCAAACCGGTCCAGAAGTGTGATGGGGTTTTCTTCAACCATGAGCATGGATCGGTGGGCATCCTTGACAAACCCTTCTGAAACACTGTGGTCCAGAAATGCGGATAAATGGTCATAGTAGCCGCTTGCATTGAGAAGCCCACAGGGCTTTTTGTGAAACCCTAACTGGGCCCAGGTCAATACTTCAAATAGCTCTTCAACGGTCCCAAGCCCCCCGGGCAGGGCGATGAATCCATCTGATAGATCGGCCATCATGGCCTTGCGTTCGTGCATGGAATCAACGATGATCAACTCGGTTAAACCTTTGTGGGATACCTCCTGGTCCACCAGGGCCTTAGGGATGATACCCGTGACATCTCCTCCCCCGGAAAGAACCGTATCGGCAATTTCTCCCATGATACCCACATGGGCCCCGCCATAGATAAGTCCGATGTTCCGGGCCAATAACTCTTCCGCTAAAAACCGAGCCGCTGCGATATATTCAGGGCGCAGGCCAGGGCTTGACCCGCAATAGACACATATTTTTTTCATCTGTTCCCTTTGATTTATTATTAAATCAGTTCTGATAAAGTTTTAAATAATTTTTCCGCGTCTATTGGTTTGGTAATAAAATCGTTCATTCCAGCTAAACGGCACATTTGTTTATCTTTGTCCATAGCATTTGCTGTTAACGCAATAATTGGAAGATTCTTATGATCAGGAATTTCTCTAATTCGTTTAGTTGCTTCGAGGCCATCCATTTCAGGCATTTGAATATCCATTAGTATGGCATCAAATTTTTCATCCTTTAAAAGACCGATTGCTTCCAGGCCATTATTTGCGATTTCCACAATTAAATTCGCTTTTTTGAGAATGATTTTAATTATCTGCTGATTAACTGGATTGTCTTCAGCAACAAGAATCCGAGATCCAATGATTTTTTCTTTGTATTGCATAATATTTTTTTCATTCTTTGATTGACCAGACTTACAATTTAGCTGTTCTTTCATTTCTTTAGTTGGCAATCCAAAAAGACAGTTAAAATGAAAAGTTGTCCCCTTCCCGTACTCACTTTTTATATCAATTTCACCATTCATCTTTTCAATTATTTTTTTTGATATACTCAACCCAAGACCCGTTCCACCATATTTTCGAGTGGACGAGAGATCTGCTTGGGTAAATGGGTTGAACAGATTATCCAAGTGTTTTGATTTTATTCCTACCCCGGTATCTTCTATATAAAAATCAAGCATGATTTTTCCATGATGAATACCTACTTTTTTTTGATTCACACTTAGTGTTATAAGCCCGCCAGTATTTGTAAACTTTAGTGCATTGTTAACAAGGTTCGTAATGACCTGCCGCAATCTTATTGAATCCCCCACTAATATTTCCGGCAGGTTTGGATCAATTTTCAAAGAAAGATCAATCCCTTTTTCTTTGAACTGGGCAAATAACATTTCAATAATACGGTCAATTGTTTCTTTGAGGGCAAAGGGTGAATTTTCGATTTCCAAATATCCAGATTCGATTTTCGAAAAATCCAGTATATCATTGATTATTTTCAATAGAGATTGTCCTGAATCATGAGCAATACGAATATAGTTTTCAATTTCTGGCTTTAAATCTTCGGATAGGGCAAGATTGGTTGCAGCAATAATGCCATTCATAGGTGTTCTGATTTCATGGCTCATGTTAGCCAAGAATTGGCTTTTAGCGATATTTGCCGCTTCTGCTTTTTTTGCAAGATCCCGGGCCTGTTTAAGAGTATTCTGTAAGTTGAAATTTGTTGATTCAAGCTGGGCAGTTCTTTTTGTGACGCGATGCTCAAGCTCCAAATTGTTTTGGGTTACTTTATTTTTCTCCAGTTCAAGTTTTTTATTCTGTGAGGCCATTGTCTCAAGAGCCTCTTTTAATTTTAAATGTGTTTTAACTCTTGCCATGACGATTGGTGGACTGAAGGGTTTGATTATATAATCGACACAACCTGTTTCAAAGCCTCGCATTTCATCTTCAATTTCATCCATGGCCGTTATGAAAACAACAGGGATTTTATTGGTTTTTATCTCAGATTTAAGTTTTTGACAAACTTCATATCCATCCATTTCCGGCATCATGATATCTAATAAAATTAAATCCGGAATGATCTTTTTTGCAATTTGGAGAGCTTGTTTCCCATCCACTGAAAAGGTCAATTGATAATTGTCTTTTAGAATCTGATGAAGAAGTTTTCTGTTGTTGGCTTCATCGTCAACAATGAGTATTTGATATTGCTTATTAGACATGTGATCCTTTCCAAATAAGATAAAATGATGTCATGAATATTTTTAATCCCGAGCTGGTCAAATCCTTTCAGATGCCATCTTGAAATTTAATTTTCCCAGCTTTTTTTGATTTCAATAATTTCTGGCTGAATCCTCATAAAACATTCAGCAAGTTCAGGATCAAAATGGGTGCCTATATTTTTTTCAATTTCTGCAAAAGAGTCTTCAACTGACCAGGCAGGCTTATACGAACGTTTCATGGTCAGGGCATCAAATACATCACATATGGCCACTATACGGGCTGCTTGGGGGATATTTTTACCGTTTAATCCGTTAGGATATCCAGAGCCATTCCATTTTTCATGATGGTTTAAAGCAATTTGTGCAGACAAATGGAAAAAAGAGGTATCACTTTTTGATAAGATATCATACCCGATGGTAGTATGAGTTTTCATAACATTCCACTCTTCCTTATCTAATTTTCCTGGTTTTTTGAGCACAGAATCCGGTATTCCTATTTTGCCTGTATCATGCATTGCGGCTGCCAAATTAAGCTCTGATGCCTTATCAACGGTCCATCCTGATGCCCGGGCAATTGCAACGGCATAGGCTCCTATCCGCCAGATATGACACCCGGTATCATCGTCGTTGTAATGACCGGCCTCTCCCAGCATATGGATTGCAGATTTTTGACTTTCCTGGAACATGGCAGTACGCCGGATGACCTCTGCCTCGCACTCTTTATGTTGGTTATACAGCATAATATGTGTAGCCACTCTTGCCAAAACAAGGGATTTTGAGATAGGTTTTGTGATGTAATCCACGCAACCCGCCTCAAAACCGCGGGTTTCATCTTCAATTTCATTCATGGCAGTTGTGAAAATAATTGGAATGTTATAGATTTCAGGGTCGGATTTTATTTTTCTACAAACTTCATACCCATCCATCCCCGGCATCATAATATCCAACAAAATAAGATCAGGTTTGATTTTTTGTGCTACTTCAACGGCTTGCTTTCCGTTCACTGCAAATGCTAGGGCATAATTATCTTTCAGAATCTGCAGAAGGAGTTTTCTATTATTAGCTTCATCATCTACAACCAATATTCGATATTTATTTAAAATCATGGCTGCCTCCTAAATTCAAGTTTAATGATTCGACAAGTTTCATTAATTGATTTTTTGCACTATCAAAATCCAGGTCTTCTGAATTTTTTATAATTGGCCTTAGCTGATCTATGTGAATATAGGTTTCCAGTTCTTCCATAAGTGGTTTGAGATCATGGGGGGTAAATTGATCAAAGACGTCCATTATTTTTTTTATTAACAAACTTATCTTTTCTGGATCATTTTTTCTAAAAGAGGTGTCTGTCTTGTGTATAGTTTCCAATTCCAGTATTGATGAAATGCTAGAACGCAGTTCGGCTTCTAAGAAAACAGATTGTTCTCTTGCCGTTTTTATATCTTTTTTTTTGAGTGCCAGGTTAATATTTGCTGCGATATCAGCCACTTTATTTATTGACAGATTTCCAGCCACTCCTTTTAGTGAATGAGTGGCCAGGTATGCTCGTTCAATTTCGTCGGTATCGATCCAAAAAGAGAATGAGTTAAAAATTTTTTTATATTGATTGGCGAACTCAATTAGGGAGTTTGTGTATATTTCTTGATCCTGCCATCTTGCGATACCTGCTTGGTAGTCAACACCCTTTATCTCTGGTGTTTTTGATTTATAGCAACTAGCGATCGGTATATTTTTTTCTGATTTTTTAACCCCTTGATTTTTCGGAACCAAGGAGTTCATAATCGAATTCAATTTTTTAAATTCAATGGGCTTGGCCACGACAGAGTCCATTCCGGCAGCTATAAATCGTTTAATCTCATCTCCCATAACACTTGCGGTTAGTGCAATGATAGGGATTTGCTGTGCTGTAACGTTTTTTGAAGAGCGAATGAGTTCTGTCGCCTCAAGTCCATCCATTTCAGGCATGTGTACATCCATGAGAATGATATCAAACAACTCTTTTTTCAACGTATCAACTGCCTCTCTGCCATTACAAACCCGCGTAATAATGTGCCCCTGACGTTCCAAGCGGGTTTTGACTAAAATGGCACTCGAATCTGTATCTTCTGCAAGGAGTATCTTAAAAATGCGATGGAATCTTGGTTGGGATCTTTTTGTTTCATTTAATAAATCAATGTCTTCATTCGATTTATCATCAATTGGTTCAATATTTATGATAAAGTGAAATATGCTTCCCTTTCCTTGTTCACTTTCCGCCCAGATTTTCCCTCCCATTAAATCGACAAACTGCTTTGAAATTGTTGTTCCAAGTCCTGTACCCCCATATTTTCTTGTTATGGACATATCTGTCTGTTCAAATGGATTAAAAATTTTAATTAGACGATCAGGTGGAATCCCCACTCCAGTATCTTTAACCATGAAATGGATCTGTCTTTTCTTTTCACCCGGTAGTATTTCTAAAAATACGCCACCATTTTCGGTGAACTTGATTGCATTGCCAATAAGGTTGATTATGATTTGTTTAATCCGAAAAGCATCTCCCAAAAATATTTTCGATACAGAAGGATGGATATCATATTCAAGGGCGAGGCCTTTTTTCTGAGCTGATATATTCATGGTGTCAAATGTTTCTTTTATCAATTCAAGCAATCTGAATGGATTCTTCTCTAAAACAATTTTCCCGGCCTGCAGTTTGCTTACATCAAGAATGTCATTTATCAAGGATAAAAGCCCCTGGGCGGAACTTAAGGCAATGGATAATTGCAGACGATGATCATTTTTAATAGATGGGTCTTCGAGAATTAGTTCTAAAAATCCCAATATTGAATTCATGGGAGTCCGAATTTCATGGCTCATGTTGGCAAGAAATTGGTCCTTGGCAAGGTTTGCAGCTTCCGCTTTTTTTTTTGCAAGTTTTAACGCTTTGTTGGATTTCTTTAACTCCGCCGTCTGTTGTTGAATCTCAGAGTGCAACAATTTTGAGTATTCATAACTCTGTTTTTCATTTTTGATTAAAATACTTTCATATTTTTTTTCCAGGACTTGTATTTTTCGATCTCGCTGTTTTTTATGGATCAGGAGACGTTCTTTTTCTTGAGCTAATAATTGATCTTTATGAAATGTTTCAACACAAAGCGTTGTAACATTTGATATTATTTTTTTTATGGAAAAGGAGTCGGATATTTCTAAAAATGAGCTGACCACCAAGCATTGAATATTTTTAAAATACCATGCACAAATAAAAGAATTCTTTGTCTTTTCGCTATAAATCAAATTGTCCGATTCTTTTGTTTTTTCCCACAATGTTTTTTCAAAGGCGCCATCGACAAATGATTTTGGGTTTGAAGAAATTCGTTGACCATTTTGGGATATGATTTCAATGATACACTGTGGTAATTTTTTTTCAAGAAGATGGAGAAGCGGATATTTAGCTTCAATTTCGGTCGAATCCATATTATGATCGAAGATATCCATCATTTTATTTTTTCTCCAGTGAATATATCTCTTCTGCTTTTTTAATTTCATTCGGCAAATCATCCACAATAGCCCTATATTCACCGATATTTTTTTTCATATGATCTAGCAAAGAAGAAGATAGACAGGTACTCGTTTCAGGATATGCAAGTTTTTCTATTCGGAAAACCAAATATTCTGCCATCTGTAGAATTCCTAGAAGGCTTTCAGGCTCAATCTTTCCAAGATTTTTATGATGTGCCCTGATACCCTCTTGAATCTCTTGAGACAGCCCCCAATCCTTGGTTAATAGATATCCAGTAACTTGATGATTCGTACCAATTATCGAAGTCTCATGATCGGTAATTAAATGCTTTTCAGGTATAAACGAATGATAAAATTCCTTAAACTGATCTGGCGCAACCTGATCTTCGACGATCAACCCGATATCATGAAGAATTCCACACAGAAAAGCATCTTCCCCTTTTATCCCAAATATTCGTTCCGCAATCATCTGACAGCAAATACTAACAGTCGCACAATGAAGCCATAATCGATTTCTTGAAAAATATTCTGTAGGAGAATCTTTTTGAAATAGAAATTTAAGTGCATCAAGTACAATTAAATTTCTTAAATTATCTATCCCGATAAATGCAATAGCTTCAGAAACCCTTTTTATTTTAGTTCTCAATGCAAAATATGAACTGTTAACAAGCTTTAAAACTCTTAAAACCAGTGTTGGATCAACCTTAATGACTTCTTCAAAATCCTGAAAAGTACTATCTTCATTTTCAAGCATTGTTATCAGACGAGTTGCGACAGCGGGAATAGTCTTCATGCTTGTGAATTTTTTTAAAAAAGCCTTGGCCGTGTTTATTTGATTAGTTGATTCCATCTTTTCTATTGATAGCGATTTCTTCCTTGAAGTTTATATAAAACCATTTAGCAAATTAGAATTTAAGCCCATTTCCTCTAATATCATAAATATTTGCGATTATGTTATAAAAATGCACCAACGCCTTTAAATATTCACTGGGCATAGTATGGCATGATTCATGCTGTATTAAGTTTTAGTTTTGTTAAGTCCCACATGGAATAATCTTTTAATCGTACGAGGAGAGGG
>CAXHYW010000086.1:0-9701 GCA_964021475.1 uncultured Desulfobacteraceae bacterium
TCTTATGTTGGTGGAGCTGAGGGGGATCGAACCCCTGACCTCACGGCTGCCAGCCGTGCGCTCTCCCAGCTGAGCTACAGCCCCACAACAGAAGATGGTGATTAATAATCGAAACCGGGATTCATGTCAACAAAAAACTTTTTTATGCGCAATATTTAATTTGTCTCTAATTAATATGGATAAAAGAATAATATGTTGACACAGGTATTTATGAAACGATAGTATGGAATGTTTTTTTATGAGTTTACCATCGGAAAATTTAAGGAGTCATTAATGCTGCGTTACCTGCGTGAGAATACCGGAAACTGGATCATCAAGATTTTTCTTTTTATCATTGTCATTGTTTTTGTTTTTCTGGGAGTCGGGTCCATGAATTCCAATAAAAACAACACGGTTGCTAGTGTCAATGACGAACCCATCAGCATCAATGAGTTTCAGGATGCCTACAAATCAGTTGTTGCACAGATGAGGAACAGGTTCGGGGATAACCTGAATGATGATCTTCTAAAGGCATTGAATGTTAAGCAGCAGGCAATCAACAACCTGATCCAGCAAAAACTTGTGGCCGGCCAGGCGGAGAAACTCAATGTGGTTGTTTCCGATAAGGAATTAACCGATGCCCTGATGTCCATAAAGGCGTTTCAAAAAGAGGGGGCCTTTGATCTTGAATTATATAAAAAGGTTCTGGGATTGAATGCTTTAAATGCGGAGATCTTTGAGGCTCAGCAACGGGCTGCCATGAAGGAAATGAAGGTGAGGGATATGGTTTTGAGTGCGATTACCGTATCAGACACGGAGGCCAAAAGCTGGTATCTTTTTCAAAATACCCAGGTGGCGGTCAATTATATCAAAGTAGACCCGGCATCCTTTAAGGATATCAGTCCCACCGAGGCACAGATAAAACAGCAATATGATGATCATAAAGAATTATATAAATCCGATCCAAAAAAGAAGACGGTTTATTTAGTGTTTTCACCAGAGGATCACCTGGGCAAGGTCGTGGTATCCGATGACCAGGTCAAAGATTTTTATGAAAAAAATATTGATCGTTTTAAGGTGCCAGCCAAGGTGGAAGCCAGCCATATCTTGATAAAGGTGGATGAGGGTGCGGATGAGGCGGTGGTGGAAGCTGCCAAAAAACAGGCAGATCTCGTCTATGAACGGGCAGCCAAGCAAGAGGATTTTGCGCAATTGGCCAAACAATTTTCCCAGGGTCCCTCCAAGGACAGCGGAGGATATCTCGGCATATTTGAAAAAGAGAGTATGGTAAAACCCTTTGGGGAAAAAGCCTTTACCATGAAAGCCGGAGAAATTAGCCAACCGGTTCGGACCATTTTCGGATGGCATATCATCAAAGTTGTGGCAAGATTTGATGCCACGACTGAGACCCTGGCCCAGGCCACGGAAACAATCCGCGCGGAATTGTTGTCCCAGGAACTTCAGAACATGGCCTATTACCAGGCAGGTGAAGCCTTTGATTCCATTGTGGACGGAGATGACCTTGAGCAGGTTGCCCTGCTTACTAAAAGAAAGGTCATGACCACAGGTCTTTTTACCCAGTATGGTGACGGACTGAATCTTGAAGATAGTGCAGGGTTTGCAAAGGCCGCATTTAGCCAGCCCAGTGATGAAATCAGCGACGTTCAGCAATTGGGAAATAATTATTATCTCATCAAAGTGATTGAAACCATTGAACCTGAAATTCAGCCGTTGGAAATCGTAACTGAAGGCATTGTGGTTACCTTGACCGCAAAACTTCAGACGGAAGCTGCCAAAGAGGCTGCCCAGGCGTTGATGAAAAAAGCTGCGGCAACAGACTCCATTGAGCAGCTGGCAAAGGAAAATAACCTGCCTCTGGTCTCCACGAATCTGTTTACACAGAGCCAGGCTATTGATGGAATTGGGCGGGCTCCTGAATTTGCAAAAGCCGCCTTTGGTCTATCTGCGGGAAACCTAATTCACAAGGGGGTATTGGAGGTGGGTCAGGAATTTTATATCATCGGGTTCAAGGAAAAAGTATTGCCCGAAGAGACAAAGATTGCTCAGACCCTTGAGGAAACAAAAGAACAGGTCACCTATATGAAGCAGGGACAATATTTTCAGTCCTGGCTTGAAGCGCTTAAAACCAACGCCAAAATTGATATTAACACTAAATTTTTGAATTAAGGCAACATGATGAAACGCAACGCCATTGGTATAACGATTGGGGCACTGATTCTTTTACTTCTATTTTCATGTGTCCCCAAGCATCCGGTTTATTTTGTTTCCAATGGCGTTGAAAAGGATCCTGCCCTGGTTCATGGGGTTCTTTCTAATGGATTCCAGTATGTCATTATGAAAAATGCCACCCCAAAAGACCAGGTCAGTGTTCATTTGAACGTATTTGCAGGATCAGTCAATGAAACCGATGCTGAACAGGGGGTGGCCCACTATCTTGAGCACATGCTCTTTAACGGTTCAGAACATTTTAAACCAGGAGAGCTTATAGAATATTTCCAGTCCATTGGGATGGACTTTGGGGCGGATGCCAATGCCAGCACCTCGTTTAATAGAACTACCTATGACTTAACCCTTCCCAAGGGGAATTTACAATATCTTGAAGATGCGTTTCGGGTGATTAAAGACTACGCTGGCGGTGCCCTGTTATTGGAAACGGAAATCGAGCGGGAGCGGGGGATTATACTGGCCGAGAAAAGAGAGAGAGATTCTGTTTCCTACCGGACCTTTAGAAAGGAACTGGCCTTTGAGCTGCCAGACTCCCTCTTAAATCGACGGATGCCCATTGGTATGACTTCGGTCATTAACAAAGCAGACAAGGCTCTTTTAAAGGGCTTTTATGACCGCTGGTATCGACCCGATAATATGGCCTTGGTCATTGTTGGTGATATGGATAGTAAACTCACAGAGGTCTTGGTTAAAAAAATGTTTTCAGGATTGACCTCCCGGAAAAGGGTTTCAACAGAATCCGGGGATATAATCTGGCAATCCCGAAAAGACGTTTGGGCATTTTACCATTTTGAACCCGAGGCCGGTAATACGGATGTCACCATTGAACGGATTTTTCACACCCCCTTTGAATCTGAAACCATTGAAAATTTAAAGGAAACCCTGGTGGCAGATCTGGCCGAAGCCATTGTCCAGAATCGATTGTCCAGCATGATCAGAAACGAATCTGCCAGTTTTTCATCGGCTTCGATTCATTCGGGAACCTTTCTACAAAATGTTTCCATGGCTGCGATTAAAGCCTCTTGCGAACCTGAAAAATGGGAACAAAGTCTTGGTCAGCTTGAAAGAACACTTCGCCAGGCAATGGAAAATGGGTTTTTGCCAGAGGAACTGGCAAGGGTAAAGGCTGATTTTATTTCCGAACTGGATACCGATGTTCTCCAGTCATCCACCCGAAAGACTTCCGGATTGGCACGCACAATTTTAGGGGCCATGAACAATAAAAAACTTTTTTTATCTCCCCTTCAAAAACAGAACTTATTAAAACCGTATATACAGGGATTGACTCTTGAACAGGTGAACCAGGCGTTTCAAACCACTTGGTTAAACGATCAACGGTTGATCCTGGTCACGGGTAATGCCAAAATTTCTCAAAATAAGCAATTACCTGCAGATAAACAGATTCTTGATCTTTATCAAACCAGTATTGCACAACCTATTCAAAAATTTAAACGGTTTGAATCCAAATCCTTTCCCTACCTTCCCCTTCCAAAGGCCAGGGCCAAGATCCTTACCCGAAAAGAGAACGTCAAGGGGTTGGGCATCACCCAGATCGAATTCCAGAATAAGGTTCGGTTGAATTTGAAAAAAACGGATTTTACAAAAGGGAAATTTTTATTCAAAGTCGCATTTGGACATGGGCGTTCATCTGAACCTAACTTTTTGCCCGGATTATCGGCACTTGCCGAAGCCACCATTCGAAAAAGCGGATTTGATGGAATGGATCCGGACCAGATTGGAGATGCCCTGGCTGGCAAAGATGTGGAAATCGGATTTACCATCAATGACAATTATTTTGCATTGTCAGGATCTGGTGATCCCAAAGAAGCAGAACTTATTTTTCAACTCATTTACACCTACCTCAAAGATCCAGGGTTCAGATCCCAGGGGCTTGGCCTGGCCAAAACCCTATACAAACAAAGGTATGAGGCCTTGAAAAGAACACCCGATGGCATCATGGCTATCCAGGGGAACCGATTTCTGGCAAAAGGGGACCTAATGTTTGGGATGATGTCTCCGGAAGAGATAAACAGCATCACTTTAGAAGAAATTGTAACCTGGTTAAAACCTATCTTTGAAACCGCTCCCCTTGAGGTCTCTATTGTGGGGGATTTTGATCAGGATAGGATGATTGAATTTGCATCCACCTATCTTGGGTCCTTGGAACCCAGAAATGGTGTGGAGGCTTCAAAGGCAACCCCTGCTTCCAAGGTAACTCCTGCTAAGGTTACCGATGGTGTCTTTTTTCCCAAGGGTGAAACACTTACGCTCGCTCTTGATACAAAGATTGACAAGGGCATGGTGCGGGTCGCTTTTTTGACCGATGATTTCTGGGATATTACAAAAACCCGGAAATTATCCATGCTGGCAAAGGTTTTTTCTGAACAGCTCCGGAAAATAATCCGTGAACAGCTTGGGGAATCCTATTCTCCCTATGTATATAATAATCCATCTCTTATCCACAAGGGATACGGTGTGATGCATGTGGTGGTGAATGTGCAGCCGGAAATAGCTGATATGATTATCCAGCAGGTGGGGAAAATCGCCCGGGACTTAGGCCACAACGGGATTGATGCAAAAGAACTGACCTTGTTGAAAAAACCGCTTCTAAATCAAATAGCAGTTTTAAGACAGACCAATTCCTATTGGTTGAATTCTGTAATGGCCAATTCGTTTAAACATCCTGAAAAATTGGATTGGGCCAATCATATGGTGTCCGGGTATTCAGACATAACCCCGGATGACTTGACAATCCTATCCAAAAAATATCTCACGATGGATGAGAGTGCTCTGATTATAATTAAGCCAGAAGATGACTGATATCCCCTTGCTGTGAATTTGACTGACGAACCGTGCTAGTGCAAACTCCCATGATGATCTTTTTTAAAGATCGCTTTTATCGCCATTGGAGATGTCAGGAAAAAACAGCTTAAGATTTTAAGAGTTGTATTGCTCTGGCAGTTTTTCCAACTGATCCGATACATTATTTCTCAGGTAGTAGTCCAGATCAAAAAGTTGTTTAAAGCTTAAATCCGTAAATTGGACATGTCGCTTTCTAACCTTCATGGAACTGAAAGAGGGCACATTGGTGACCTCATAGTCTGAGACGACCTGAAAGGGCAAATCTCCAACATAGTAGCCCATACTGCTCAAAAAAACAGTTTCTTCTGGAATCTGGTTTTCATATTTGTCATCATTGCTCGTATCAATATATTTAAAGGAAAGTCCCGTCATACTGATATCAATGATTTGTCCCAGTTTGTGAGAATTTGGACTGATGGCAGCATATGCCCCATCTACCGCTTTATACCGCTTGTTTCTGCGTCTTTCGACTGTACGTTTTCTGCCGACCATGAGAATAATTCCTTTAAATCGTGGTTATATCAATGGGTCCAACAAAACTCATCCTGATGGTAATTGTTGCATTTTTTATGCCATTCTCTGTTTTTCAGAAAGATAAAGAAGAATTGAATACAATTGCTGGGTGCTGGGTGTCAATGATATTCAATTGTCCACTCGGAAACCGGGATCAAAAAAGGGTATTTGTACACTCAGTTTTCACTCATAAAAGAAAATTTTGGGTAAAAAAAGTTCTAAAGTAGGAAATTTATTTCTCAAGTTAGAATATTTTTTCCTCGTTGTTTTTATATTTCCATATTCAATCTGTGTCAAGGTCTGAGTCTAAAATTTTTTGCCAGGTGGATTGAATGACAGCAAAGCCAAATCCTCTGTATTGCAAAAACCTAAATACTTTTTTTTTAAAAGAGGAGGTTTCAAGATGCTGCCACAGTCGAATCTTTGATTTAACGGCTAAAAAGGCCAACTCAAGGTCGTCATATTCAATTAGCAGTTCATCGATAATATGAGGATCAATTCCTTTTGTTTTAAGCTCATACCGGAAGGCAAACAGGGATTTTGGTTTATTTCTTTTCCGATTTTCAAGATAATTCTGGGCAAACTCTCGATCATTAAGATAATTTTGATCAATGAGTTGTTGAGTAACCCTTGCTACCTCCTGGGTTGTAAAGCCCTTTTTTAACAGATAGTCATTCATTTCTAAAAGACTTCTCTGGCGGATGGAAAGGTAGCGCAATCCCATACCATACGCCTTTTTAATGAGGGTATTCATTTTCTATATTTTTTTCCAGCTCATGGTTAAATTGGCTAATTTGATCATGGTTGACTTGAGAAAAATTGAGTGACGAGTAGTAAGCGTATCAGGATGGTGTTCAATTTTAACACAGGATAAAATGGTACCCGGGAAAAAAGACTCTTTTAAATAGGAAACCGTACAATCCGTGGGAGAAAATTTAAAAAGAATCTCAGGAGGCAGGGCTTCAATGGCCCATTGGGCATAAACCGTATTGTTCACATGCTGATTAAGGTCCAGGTCAAGAACCCGGATCTTAAATTCAGATTCATGGTCATATTCTTTCAGATTATGGTCGTTTTTTATTAGTTCAGGACAGCTATCTGCCGGTTCTAATAGTACTTTGGGAAGATGGGGGGTCAGTCGAACCGGTTTAGAGTTGCTGGCTTTAACCAATATCCAGATTCCCAATGCGGAAATCAGTTCTTCCTTATCCTGGTTTACAATGGAAAATTGCCTGAGCTCATACAAATTTTTCCATGGAGCCCGCCAGGTTTGAATTTCCAAGGGTTCCATCCAAAGTGGGTTTCTATGTATTTTGATCTGGTATCGGGAAACCACCCATTTAAGTTGTTTTTTTGCCATATCAAATCCAGATATTTTGAACTGGTCACACTGAAGGGCTGCTGCATCCTGAAACATATTTAAAAGCCGGTCAATGCGAACCTGCCCCTTTGCCCCAATGGCGGAATAGGGCAGTTGTAACTTTTGGGAAAAAATAACCTCCAGATTCATTTTACTTTATTTCCTTAAATAGTTTATCCGGTGTTTTTATGATATCTTTCAGCATATTTATCAATCCTTTTCCCACAGAAGAAGGGTGGATGGAGGTGATATGAGGGTCTGTCATACTGCCGGTGGCTTTTGCGGGAAAAGACAGTAGTCGTCCACTTAGCATGGTATTGACAACGGGAATATGTTGTATAATGGTATCAATGGTTTTGAAGGGTGCCACCAGACAGGTTAAATCCATCTCATCTTTTAAAGGGTCGATCCAGCCACTTAGGATCAGGGCCATGTTATCCGCATCAACAATTGCCTTTTTCAAATGAATAACACTGTCCTTTATGTCTGCTTCAATAACGATATTCTTGTATCCGATGCCTTTTTTGGTAATATCTGTAAAATGCACAATATTCAACACAGAAAGCAGGCGTGATAAAAAGGTCCATTTATAGATTCTGCCGTTTTGGGCATTCAAGGATAGGTGGCCATTCTGCCTCTTAGCAATCATATCAGAAGATGCCTGTCCGGACAATTTACAGGTAAATGAATAGGATCCATCCATAAAATTAGACTTATTAAACAGGCAGGGGAGCATATTGGAGATCTCTTGATTCTTCAGGGGCACAATTGAGAAATCAGTGGAGACCAGTTTGTCTGTTGTGCCTAAGGCTAATTCAACGACACCGGTAAAGGCAAGACCACATCTTTTGGAATTGAGAATCTGAATTTGGGTCTTGTCTTTGTCTAATTTAATCACGGCATTGATGTCTGAAAAAATCATTTTTTTATAGATCAGTTGACGGGTTTTTAAATAGATGGTTTTTCGATCAAAAAGGGGCTGATCGCCTGGGGTTTTGGGTTTGTTTTCATTTGTGAGCAATGAATCAAGATCGATTTTATCCGTAGACAGATGAAGATTAGACGCAGCATCTGTGAATAGGATTACAGGATCTCCTGCTGTAAAGGAGAGAACAAGGTTATCTAAAAAAGATCCTTTGATCAGTACTTTTTCAAGGGTTTGGGTGTTGAGGACACCATCAACATTTAATAAGGGTTGAGAAGAATCCCGATTGATGATTATCATGGCATCGGATTTGTCTTCATCCTTGAGTATCAAAAGTCGGGGATATAAATCTGTGAGGTTTTTTCCGGTCAGATCAAAGGAAAGTTGCGGGCCTGATGGAAAGGAGACTTTACCGAAAAATTGGGATTCGTCTTTTGTTTGGGAAAGGTTCGCCTCAAATATGTGCAAGGGTAATCCAAAGCTATCTAAAACAGGAGAATCAACAACATGGGAAAAAAAAGACAGATCGTCAATTTTGGCATCAAGGTTTTTGATTTGAATTTGTTTATCCGTTGCATCAAAAGCACCTGAAATAGTTTTAATTCCTTTTTTTTCCGGGCCAAAACCGACAGAGATATCCCTGGCTGATCCTTTGATATCAAACCGCCATTTCTTTAAATCAAAGAAGGGACCATTTAGCATAACGCTTTTGGTGATTATTTCACCGGTAAGGGCCTTGACCGGTGAAATCAGCTTCATTATCTCTTCATGAGAGTTCAGCCAGCCCATCATTTCATCCAGCTCAATTTTGGTGGGGCCTGTGGTGATTTGAAAATAGGGAGTTTGGTTTACATCAATAACAGCATTCAGATCCTGAACAGAACTGCCCATGATGGATCCAAATGAATGTTTAAGGGTCCACTTGTTTGTTTCACGCCGAAATTGTCCTTTGTCAATGGTAATAGACGGCCAAATTGGCTTTTTTTCCATGGCAGGGATAAATCCTAAACGGACATCCTTGCCAGAGCCTATAATATCAAATTGCCATTTTTCTGGTTCCAGAATGGGGCCTTTCAATTGCCCTGTCTCAACGAAAAGTACCCCTCCCAAGGTGGTAAAGGGTGCAATCCTCTCCATTACCGGGTCATAGGATTTTAGCCAGCCCATTATTTGGGCCAGATCAATTCTGGCACCACCTGTGGTGATATCAAAATTAGGGGAGTTGCTAAAATCAATAACTGCGTCCACATTTTGAACAGAACTGTTCTTGAGGGAGCCTGCAAAACCTTTGAGAATTGCCTTGTCCGGTTCATAAAAAAAGTCACCCTTGGTGATGGTAATGGGAAATGCAATTCGATCGTAGACCCCTTTGAGTGATATATTTTGGGCCTTCACCTGGACAAACAGCTCTTTTTGCTGGCTTTCCATTTCTAATTTTAATACCGCATTCGCCTGGCCTGTAATTTGACTGATACGGGCAAGTTCCAGGGAAAAAGGTGTGCCCGGCATTAGAGAAATCAATGCCCGGGGCAGGGTGGAAAGGTCTGAATGAAGATTAAATTCACCCTTAAACGGAATATCTTCATAATTCAACAAATCCACATCCAGCCACCCCTCCTTGATAAGAGTGGTTTTGATCTTTCCCTTGTGGGTCTTGATGCGCAGTATACCTTTTTCAATAATGGCATCTCCAAAAACATTCTTGGCAATCAGAGGGGTCTGCGGTATCCGGACAAGAGCATTTTCAGCCGATCCTGTCAAAAAAAGATTTTCAGGGTTAAATAAAGTGGCAAGGGTGTTGCTTGCAAAGCCTAC
>CAXHYW010000087.1:0-9518 GCA_964021475.1 uncultured Desulfobacteraceae bacterium
CGTTTCTGCACCCGGAAGAGAAACGTTGGCACAGAAATTCCCTATGGCGATGAAGACTATCAACAGGCGTTTAACTATCTAAGAGAACATCCTGAGATTGAAGATGTATTGTTGTCAGGAGGCGATGCCTTGATGATTCCAGATGATAGACTGGAATTTTTTCTGGAAAACTTACGGCGAATAGAAAGTATAAAGGTGATAAGAATTGGCACAAGAGTACTCTACTCATTACCACAACGCATCACAAGTAAGTTAGTATCCATTTTACAAAAATATCAGGTACTCTATATTAACAGTCATTTTAATCATCCTCGTCAAATCTCCACCCAGACGATTACAGCGGTTAACAAATTACGTCAGGCCGGTATTTCCTTGGGAAATCAAACCGTGCTGCTCAAAGGGATAAATGATGATGTGGATACCATGCGAAGATTGTGCACCACTCTTTTCCAGATCGGCATCAGGCCATATTATTTATATCATTGTGATTTAACACAAGGGGATGCATATTTCAGAACCACCATCGAAAGGGGTAAAGAAATCCATCGCAAACTATACGGTTGGATCAGTGGTTTAGCTGTGCCCACTTATATTTTTGATGGTCCTTACATACGTAAAACACCGATTAATAAAGATTATTGTACAAGGCAGAAAGATGGAACCTATCTTTTCCGGAATTATAAAGGAATTGAATGGGTATATGATGAGGCAAAAGCGTTAGCGCCTGAATAAAACGTATGATAAGGAATACTTGAGAATGAAAAGAGTGGTTGTCAGTACGATTCTGATGTTTTTTTTCTGTCAACTTTCTGTCATGGCTGCAGAAAAATCGGTTTACCCCCCGGATATTCAACGAATTAAGGAACGGGGCAAACTCATTGTCGCCATGATTGACGAGGATGTACCCTATTTTTTCAATACCACAAAAGAGGGTCAGTTCGTTGGGCATGATGTGGATCTGGCAAAGAATATTGCCGAGAAACTTGGAGTAGAAGTTCATTTTAACCGAGACTATAAAACATATGATGATGTTATTGATGCAATCGTTTCCCATGAAGCTGATATTGCCATAAGCATCCTGAGTAAGACCTTTTCCCGGAGCCTGAAAGTTAAATTTTCACATCCTTATCTCATTGTCCATCCGGCACTTGTTATTAATCGTTTGCGGGCAGCCCAAGCAAGTGACGGCAAGAACCAGAAAGAAAAAGAACAGATACTTCGTCTTTTACAGAAACCTGGCGCAAGAATTTCCACCTTAGGGGGTAGTTCCTATGTTGATTATGCCCAATACGATTTTCCGAAGAGTGAAATTATAACGATTAAAACACTTGATGAGAACTGGGAAAGTGTTCGAAAGGGTGAGGTTCTAGGATTTTATTATGACGAGGTAGAACTCAAAACTGTACTCAGGCGCTATCCAAGTTATACGATCGAGCTTGAAACAATCATTATAGATGAGATTGATGATCCGGTTGCGGTTGCAACTGCTTGGGAGAATGAGCATCTTTTACAGTTTATTAATTTCTACCTGGAGACGGATTATCCTCAACCTCTTACCGCCGATGACATTCTTGACCGGTACCCGGATCCTGAATTACAAAATAGAATAAACGATGCACCCCGGGAAATATCACCACAGGAAAAACGAAATGTTTTAATCGGGGCAACCATATTTATGGTCATTTTTATCGGATCTTGGCTCTATAGGCGAAGATGCTGATGTATTCTTTAGTGTAACTTTAAGAAAAATAATATAACATTTTACGTATAAGAAGGGTGAACCTCAAATGCCGAAAAAATCAATACCGCCCTGGTATCATAGTCTGCTCAGTCCATGGGCAATATTAGTCAGTATTGCTGCCGGGGTATTGATTGCTGTCTATTTCAAGGAATTAATTCCCTTTGTCGCTCCCATCGGCAAGATCTACCTTGCGCTACTTCAGATGTGCGTTATTCCCATCATATTAACTGCTGTGACATCAAGTCTTGGGAAGCTTTTTCGCCAGGGAGAGGTTCGGAAGATAGCCAAGCGTCTTGTAGTTGTCTTCACTGTGGCTCTTCTCTTTGCTGGCTTGATGGGCACCATGACCGGAGTTCTGCTGAAACCAGGTACAAATATCGATGACGAGAGCCGTACAATTCTGGGTCAGAAGCTGGCAGAATATGAATCATCAGCACCCGAAGAAAATATGGACAATGCCAATGAAGAATCAGGCATCGCTTATTTTATTAACACCATGGTTCCACAAAATATTTTTGAGGCCCTTACCAATGGGCAAAATCTGGGTATCTTGTTTTTTGCAGCCCTCCTAGGTGTTGCGATTGGTATTTGTGATTCGCATTATTCTGAAATGACCATAGGGATTATAGATAACCTCTATGATGCATTCAGCAGAATGATTGAATGGTTCATGTATGGATTGCCGTTGGGTTTGGCCTGTTTGCTGGCTGAGCAGATATCAGGTATCGGCTTTACCGTATTGATGGCAACAGCGAATTTTATTCTTCTGGTCTATATCTTGATTTTTGTGATGCTCGTAATTTATAGCCTTATTATCTGGAGAACCACGAACATCTCTTATCTCGATTCATTAAACGCTTTAAAGAAAACAATGATCGTTGCTGTGGGGACGGCAAGACCCATGGCAGCAATACCGCCGGCCTTGAGCGGCCTTTCAAACGAGTTAAATTGTGATAAGAAATCACTTGGCTTGGTCGTTCCTTTAAGTTTCAATACCGTCTCCCATGGCAACGTCCTTTATTTTGCATTATCATCCACTTTTTTTGCCCAACTTTATGGTATTGAGCTTGGTCTCGAACAATTTATTATTATTGTCATAGGCTCTATCCTAGCCTCCTTTGCTGCGGCTGGGGCACCCGGCATCCTGGCTATTTCAATGATCGGCCTGGTTCTTATGCCTTTGCATTTACCGGTTGCTGCTTCTATTATTTTACTCATTGTCATTGATCCTTTAATTGATAATTTTTTGACCATGGTCACGGTGTACGGTAACTGTGCCTGCAGTGCCCTGGTCACACATAAATCCAAAGTCTCATCGGATGAAAGAACTGCGGTCTTGCAGGAAGTTCAGCGAAAAAAAGAGGAGTGCTGATTATGGAAAAAGAAATCAAACAGGAATTCAACGAAAAGATCAGAAACCGCATGCTCGTTCGTATGTTGTTCACAACGGCGATAGTTCTTGTTGTCCTTGGTTGCGTTCTTTATGTTGTCTCTCTTAATATTATAGAAAAACAAGCCACCCAGCAGGTTATTGCCAAACTAGCCAGGGCATCAGAAAGGATGGATTTCTGGCTTCAGAATAAGGGAATAGTCGTTAACTCAATGGCCTTGGTTTTAAGTCA
This sequence comes from uncultured Desulfobacteraceae bacterium, assembly GCA_964021475.1. Taxonomy (GTDB): domain Bacteria; phylum Desulfobacterota; class Desulfobacteria; order Desulfobacterales; family Desulfobacteraceae; genus NBML01. The sequence continues at coordinate 3,364 of CAXHYW010000087.1, forward strand.
CCAGGATGATCTTTCATCTGAAAATATCTCCACCTGGTTGACAGAATTTGCTAAAAAAAATAATTCCAAGGCAGGTTTTGTTGGTCTTGAAAATGGCGATTACATTGATCCGGCCTGGACTCCTGAGGCAGATTATGACCACAAGACAAGATCCTGGTACCAGGAGACCAGGACGCTCAAAAAACTTCATTTTACTACTCCTTATATAGATGGTGATACAGGGAAGGTTGTCTTGTCATGTACCGCACCCATTTTTAAAAACGGTGTTTTCCTAGGGGTGGTTGGTATTGATGTATTTCCTGGCAATGTGCTGGATTACATCCGTGATTCTGGTGAGGAAACAGAATATCAGGGTATCGTTGTAGACTCCAAAGGGAGGTATATTATCCATCCCCAAGAAGAGTTTATCATGAAAAAACGGGTTCAGGATTCTCACATGGCCCTGGATTATGAGAAGTTTATTAAAAAGCATGAACCCTTAGTTATCTCAGGCGAAGAAGAATACTATGCTTTCTGGCCCATTAGATCAGCAGACTGGACAGCATTATTTACGCTTAATCGATCAGTGGTCAATCGACCAGTAAGACACCTGGCCATGTTTTTCATGTTTGGCGCTATCATAGCTCTCGTGGTTCTGGGGTTTATGATTGAAAAGGTTGGCCAAATTCTTACCAAGCCAATTCTAAGTCTTGCTGACGGAGCCGAAAAAATCACCCATGGAGATTATGATTACAGGGTTCAGGTTGTAAATCACGATGAAATCGGTTTTCTTTCCCATAGTTTTAATCAGATGGCATCCGGTCTCAATGAACGGGAGAAAATCCGGTCCGAGCTTGTTCTGTCCAAGGCAGAACAGGCAAAACTTGAAGGGGAAATGCAGGCTGGACAGCGGATTCAGATGGCTATGTTGCCCCAGGATTTTATCCAATCCGAGAGTGTCAATCTCTATGCCATATATAAATCAGCGAAAGAGGTTGGTGGGGATTTTTATAATTTCTTTGAGCTGTCCGATGGCAGGATTGCGTTTATGATCGGAGATGTTTCTGGTAAAGGTGTGGCGGCTGCTTTGTTTATGGCGTTGACCAGTATGAGCTTGAAGATTAGTTGCAGCGTGACAAATGATCCGGCAACCGCTCTTTCAGCAACCAATGATATTCTTTCAGCCCATAATGAACAGTGTATGTTTGCGACGATCTTCATGTGCTATTTTGATCCGTCAAATAATGAATGCGTGTTTGCCAATGCGGGTCATAATCCACCAATGATTTTGAGTGAGGATGGCAGTATTGAATATTTCTCACAGGTTGAGGGCATTGCGGTTGGGTTTCAAGAGAATATGAAATATACCTCAAAAAAAATGATCTTAGGGCCCGGACAATCCATTGTCTTATACACTGATGGCATCACAGAGGCCCACTCTCCTGATAAGGAATTGTATGGTGAAGAACGTTTGGAAAAACTTCTTTCTGATAACAAGGACGCTAGCGTCCAGGAGTTATGTGAAAAAACCCAGGACGCGGTGATGGAGTTTCAAAAAGACAAGCAGTTTGATGATATTTCCATGCTTGTTTTTAAACGAACTTGAAAATGGAGGATACCCTGGCCACTGCGGGGAAGAACCCTGGGGATTTGGGATAAAACAATTCCAGACTATTGACAATCTGCCTGGATTTGGTAGACATGGAGATGGGAAACTTAAGATAATTTTCCTGATTCTCGTCAGATGCTCAATTGATACCCGTTGTTGGAAATTGACCTATGCAGTTTTATTTTTGTGCATATTAACAGACAACTATAAGGAGATCGCCATGAGTACACCAAAACATTGCCCGGGTTTTGAAAATTTTAAAAATTTACAATCCTTTACCTGTAAATGTCCTAAATGTGATGAGCCAAAAGAAATTTTTTCCGATGAGTTTGAAAAAATCCACAAGTGCGGTAAGTGCGGAGAAGAAATTGATTTTACCTCCTGCACCTACGAAGCAGGGTAAGCCTTCCTGCCATTTTCTGCTGGGAAACTATTCCTGGCAGAAAATGGATCATTCCGGTTTCAACCCGATTTTGTATTCCTTCATTTTTTTATACAGCAGGGTTCTGTGGATTCCCAGAAGCCTGGCCGCCTTTGTCTTATTGTATCCGGTTTTGGCAAGGGCCTGGTAAATTGCCTTTATCTGGGCAAGATTTTGGGTGTTTTTCAAGCTGGCCCGGGTGGGCTCCTTTGTCTTCTTATCTGAGAACGCCATGGAAAACGGCAGGTCTCCTTTGTAAATCATATTGTCTTCTGATGCATACATGGCACGTTCCAGCACATTGGACAATTCCCTGACATTGCCTGGCCAGTCATGGGAGAGCAGCTCCTGTTCAGCCATTTTCTCAATCTTCATTTCTGAAAGATCAGCTTCCCGGGTCATTTTTTGGATCAAGTGCCTGGCAATGGGGAGAATATCCTCCCGTCTCTCCCTTAGGGGCGGAATCTCAATGGGGATCACATTGAGTCGATAAAACAGATCCTTACGGAATCTTTTTTGTTCGATCATGGCCTCAAGATCCTGATTGGTGGCACAAATTACCCTGAAATCAGACCGGATCATCCGGGTTCCCCCTACCCTTTCAAATTCTTTTTCTTCCAGAACCCGGAGCAATTTCGGTTGCATCTCCAGGGGAAGATCCCCCAGTTCGTCCAAAAAAATAGTGCCCTTGTCCGCCAGTTCAAATTTCCCCGGTTTTCCCGTGGCCTTTGCCCCGGTAAATGCCCCGGCCTCATACCCGAACAATTCCGATTCCAGCAAGTCCTTTGGAATGGCAGCGCAATTAATCCGGATAAAGGGATGAAGACTTCTTTTACTGCCGTGGTGAATGGCCTGGGCAAAGAGTTCCTTGCCCGTGCCGGAGTCACCGGTGACCATGACAGTGGAATCATTGGAGGCGGCCCGGGCTGCCTGTTGCTTGAGATATTTGATCTCCCGGCTTTTTCCAATAATGCTGTCACAGGTGTACCGGGTGGATTTTAAATCAAACAATTCCTTTTCATAGGCTTTTACCTTTGATTCCAGCAGAGAAAGCTTTTCCGCCAGCAACCGGACTTCAGAAATATCCCTGAAAACGACCTGGCCATATACGGCAATCACTTGTCCGTCTTTTTTTATGGGGATACGCTGGACCACCATTTCGGTCTTGTTGATGTGCTGGGATTTGTTGATCTCAGCTTTCCCTGTCCTTGCCACCAGGTGCATCCGGGTATTTTCAAACACCTCGGTGCAATGTTTGCCGATCTGCTCTTCAGGATTAATTCCTAGAAATCGCCCATAGGGCTCGTTCAAATGGGTGATCCGGCCTTGGGGGTCAATGACCGTGGCCCCATGGTTGATACTGTTAAAAATAGAGTGATACATTTCCAGCTCTTTTAAGAGCACCTGCCTGGGTATTTCCAGTTCTTTCATTGTCTTTAGTCGCCTCCCAATGACTTATTAAAAATGTATCAAACACACTACATGTAGACTTTATACTACAACATATTCTCTATATTTTGTTTTCCAAAAAAAGTCGAGAAAAAAGATAACCCTCTTAAATTATAGCGGTTTAAAAAAATAAGTTCGGAATTTTATTTATGGTCTGAAATTTGCTCTCTTTATGAAAATACAAGGTGAAAAGAGAAAGAGGAAGATGTCAAGGGGGCAAGTATTAACCGACAAATAATTAGGAAAATAAAGGAGCGATATGGAAATCCAGGAACCTGAAATTTTGGACTATGAAATTCTGACCATTAAAGACAAGAATTTTACGCAAGAAAACGTCTGCATCATCACCGGGGCCGGCAGCGGCATTGGACGGGCAACCGCCATTGCGGCAGCCAGGAATGGACTCATGGTGGCAGGACTTGATATCAATGAACAAGAGGGGCAAAAAACCTGCCAGGCGGTTGAATCCCACGGAGGAAAAATGGTCTTTATCCAGGCAGATCTTTGTGACGATGATGCGCTGACCGCTGCAGTGGCCACCGCCGCAGCCCTGGGCCAGATAAAATACCTGGCGAATATTGCAGGAATTCAGCACATTGACAGTGTTGAGAACTTTCCCATGGAAACCTATGATATGATGCAGAACCTCATGCTCCGGGCCCCCTTCCTTCTATCCAAGTTGGTGATTCCCCATATGAAAAACAGTGATGATCAGTTGGGTGTCATTGCCAACATGTCCTCTATCCACGGCCATATCTGCACCAAAAACAAACCGGTTTATAATTTGACAAAATTTGGGCTCCGGGGGTTGAGTCAGTCGATCTCCGCTGAAGGAAACGGTAAAATCCGCTCGTTTACCGTGAGTACGGGATTTGTGAAAACCCGGTTGGCCCTGAACCAGATCGCTGACCAGGCAGAGCAAAGAGGAATTTCCCGGGATGAAGTTATTGAGAATGTCATGATGGGCAAATCCAGAATCAAAGAGATGATGACCCCCATTGAGGTGGCCAATATGATCATCTTTGGATTTTCAAAACATGCCACCTACCTGGTTGGCGGGGATCTTCTTTTTGACGGCGGTTCCGTTCTTACCTACTGATCGTTTTGATGAAACGCGGGCAAACAATATTAGTGATAAAAAAAGGATACCCCATGGAAATAGTAGAAAAGGGAGAAGGGCCGGTTTTTACCAATCCGGACCCGGACAGGGCCAGGGCATTTTTCAGGAAAAAAAGCCGGATCAAACAAGACAAGACCATGTCCCTGGACGAGGCCGTTAAAACCTTTGTCAATGACGGGGATTACCTGGGTATTGGTGGATTCGGGGCCAATCGAACCCCCATGGCAGTCTGCCATGAAATTGTCCGGCAGAGAAAAAAGAACCTGGGATTTGCCGGCCATACCTCCACCCATGACATGCAGGTTTTAAGCGCAGGCAAGGTGTACAACCGCATTGACATGGCCTATGGCATCGGCCTGGAAGCAAGAGGGCTGTCGGGCTGTTCCCGGAAATACCTGGAAAGCGGGGAGGTTATAGTTAGTGAATGGTCCAATTACGCGCTTTCTGTCCGCCTCACGGCAGCGGCCATGGGACTTCCCTTTTTGCCCATGAGAAGCATGCTGGGCACCGATACCTTCAAAAAAAGCGGGGCTATGGCATCCAACTGTCCTTTTACCGGCAAAAGGCTGGCCCTGGTACCCGCCCTAATCCCGGATGTCTCCTTCATCCATGTCCATGAAGCCGATATCTATGGCAATGCCCGTTTCAAAGGTATTGCCGTGGCAGACCTGGAGCTTGCCAATGCTTCCAAACGACTGATCATAACCTGTGAGCGGATTGTCCCCCATGATGAAATTGTAAGGGATCCCCATTTGACACAGATCCCCTATTTTATCGTGGATGGGGTGTGCGAAGTTCCCTATGGTGCCTATCCCGGCACCATGCCCGGAGAATATTTCAGTGATGAAGATCATATCAAGGAATGGATGACAAAGGAAAAAGATCCAGAGGCATTTTCAATTTTTCTGGATAAAAATATTTTCCAGTGCAAAAATTTTGATGATTATATCACCCGCAACGGTGGAATTACCCGAATGAAACAATTAAGACACAAGGAACTGCTGATCAGTGCAAAGGATACCCATGACAGACTATAATGAAATGGAAATGATGATTGTCATAGCCGCAAGGGAGTTAAAAAATGGTGCCACCGTCGGCGTTGGAACAGGCGCCCCCTGTGCTGCGGCCATGCTGGCACAAAAAACAGCAGCCCCTGATCTTGTGATTATGTTTGAGGCTGGCGGTATCAGTCCTAACCTTCCTGAAATGCCCATATCTGTGGGAGATTCAAGAACTTTTTTCCAGGCCTCCATGGCGGGATCCATGGGTACTATCATGACATCCTGCGCCCGGGGATACGTGGATTACACCTTTCTGGGCGGCGCCCAGATTGATTGCTACGGAAATCTGAACTCCACTGTGATAGGAGACTATGGTTCTCCCAAGGTCCGGCTTCCCGGCAGTGGCGGTGCCAATGATTTTGCTTCCTTCTGCTGGCATACCATGGTCATGACGCCCCAGGACAAAAGACGGTTTGTTGAAAAATTAGATTTTCTGACCACCCCGGGCTGGCTTACGGGGGAGATCGGAAGAGCGTCGTGTAGGGAAAGAGTGGGGCTCTATGTGTAGATCTCGGT
>CAXHYW010000088.1:0-9496 GCA_964021475.1 uncultured Desulfobacteraceae bacterium
TTTAATGTTCCGGCGCCCACCGATCTCTACCCATAGAGGCACACTCTTTCCCTACCCGCCGCTCTTCCGATCTATGCCCCCCGTTTCAGAGGCAATGAAAAAAAATACCTCATGGAATGTATCGATTCCACCTATGTCTCCTATGTGGGACAATATGTCACCCAATTTGAAAAAAGTATCCAAGCGTATACCGGTGCCAACCATGCCGTGGCTATGGTTAACGGAACAGAGGCGCTTCATATTGCCCTGCTCCTTGCTGGCGTAAAACAAAAGGACGAAGTCATTACGCAACCGCTTACCTTTGTTGCAACGGCCAACGCGATTTCCTATTGCGGCGCGCTTCCTGTTTTTGTGGATGTTGACAGATCCACCTTGGGACTTGATCCTGAAGCCCTGGAAAATTTTTTGGAACTTTATGGAGAGATAAAGGAAAACAGCGTTCAGGCTCGCCCGGTGTGGACCCTAGTGAATCATCTCCCCATGTTCAGTTCTTGCCAATGCGGCCCCCTGGGTATGGCAAACTGGCTTGAAGACCGGTTAGCCAACCTTCCCAGCAGTGTGACCTTATGAAAAAAAATCTTCTTTTAATCGGTGGTGGTGGGCATTGCATCTCCTGTATTGATGTCATTGAACAGGAAGGGCGTTTTCGGATTATCGGTATTATTGATCTGCCGGAAAAACTGAACCACTCGGTTCTGGGATATCCGGTAATCGGAAGTGACAAGGATCTGCCAGACCTCATCCCATCCCATCCGGATATCCTTATCACCCTGGGCCAGATCAAATCACCCACCCGGCGCGAAGAACTCTTCAATGTTACAAAGAAATTGGGTGCAAAATTTCCCGTCATCCAATCCCCCCTGGCTTATGTTTCACCCCACGCCCGAATCGCGGAAGGGACCATCATCATGCACCAGGCGCTCATAAATGCCGGAGCAATGGTGGGGAAAAACTGCATCATCAACACCAAGGCCCTTGTGGAACATGATGCAAAGATAGGGGACCATTGCCATATTTCAACCGGTGCCCTTATCAATGGCGGTGTGGTGGTGGGCAAAGGATCCTTCTGGGGAAGCGGTGCTGTTTCACAAGAGGGGGCTGATGTTCCCCCGGGCAGCCGCATCAAAGCCAACAGCCTGACGAGAAAAATGCCATGAAAAAAACCTATATCATCGCCGAAGCCGGCGTCAACCACAACGGAAGTCTGGATCTGGCAATAGAAATGGTGGATTCAGCCGTTGCCGCAGGCGTCGATGCCGTCAAATTCCAAACCTTTAAAGCGGATAAAATGATCAGCGTCACAGCGCCAAAGGCCGAATATCAGCATGGAAAAAGTGATCCCTATGAAACCCAACTGGAGATGGTCCAAAAACTGGAACTGGACCATAAGGCCCACCAAGCCCTCCTCTCCCACTGCAAAACCCTGGGAATCGATTTTATATCTTCGCCCTTTGACCTTGCAAGCGTTGATTTTTTAGACCATTTGGGACTGGAAATCATCAAGATACCCTCTGGCGAAATCACAAACCTGCCCTATCTGAAAAAGATAGGACGACTCAAAAGACATCTTTTGCTTTCAACAGGTATGGCAGACCTGGGGGAGATAGAGGATGCCCTTGACCTTCTGACCGGTTCTGGAACCAGCAGAGATAAAATAACCATACTGCACTGCACCACGGGATATCCAACCCCCTTTGAAGATGTTAACCTCAGGGCCATCAAGACCATCCAATCGGCTTTCCCCGGAATTGCCGTGGGATATTCGGATCATACGCCAGGAATCATAACGGCCATGGCCGCAGTGGCCATTGGTGCCGGGGTGATTGAAAAACATTTCACCCTGGACAGGAACCTGCCCGGACCGGATCACCAGGCATCCCTGGAACCCGATGAACTGGCAGCTCTCGTCACCGGTATCCGAAATATCGAAACCGCCCTGGGATCCGGCATTAAAAAACCATCCCGAACGGATTTGGCCAATCTTCCCATTGTTCGGAAAAGTCTTGTGGCTGCCTGCCCCATTGCAAAGGGGGAACGGTATACAGAACAGAATATCACCGCCAAAAGACCGGGCACAGGTATCTCTCCCATGCGCTGGGATGAGATGATCGGTCGATACGCCAACAAAAATTATAGAAAGGATGCCCCCCTTGAAACGTAAAATATGCGTTTACTCCTCCACCCGGGCCGATTATGGTCTGCTCAAGGGACTTGTCCGGGCAATCAAAGCCTCGCCTAATCTCCAGCTGCAATTGCTGGCCAGTGGCATGCACCTTTCCCCTGAATTCGGGATGACCGTTCAGGAACTTTTGGCCGATGGATTTAAACCCGACGAAACAGTGGAAATTCTCCTGTCCGGAGATACCCCCACTGCCATCTGCAAATCCATGGGGCTTGCCCTGATGGGGTATGGGGAGGCGCTTGACAGGCTAAAACCGGACATGGTGGTGGTATTGGGGGATCGATTTGAAACCTTCTGCATGGCCGGTGCAGCCCAGGTATCCAGGATCCCCCTGGCCCATATCCATGGCGGAGAAACTACAGAAGGCGCCATGGACGATGCCTTCCGCCACTCAATCACCAAACTATCCCACCTGCACTTTGCCAGTTGCGAACCATACCGCCGGCGCATCATTCAGTTGGGAGAGAGTCCAGACAGGGCATTCAACGTCGGTGCCTTGGGAGTGGAAGCCCTCCACCAGACAAAGTTGATGGACCGCAAAGCGTTAGGGGAATCCCTGGAGTTCAGCCTTTCAACCCCATATTTCCTGCTAACCTTTCATCCGGTTACCCTGGAAAAATCCACGGCCCGCAAACAATGCCAAGCCATACTGGATGCCATGGCCACCCTCCCGGATATCAATTTGATTTTTACAAAAGCCAATGCCGATACCGATGGACGCGTCATCAATCACATGATGGGAAACTTTGCCCAAAAGTTTCCCCAGCGTTGTCTGGCACTCTCCTCAATGGGGTCCACAAAATATCTGTCGGCCATGAAATATGCTTCAGCCGTCATTGGAAACAGCTCCAGTGGAATAATCGAAGCGCCTTCATTCAAGGTGCCAACCATCAATATCGGTGACCGCCAGAAAGGACGCATCCAGGCGGACAGCATCTTAAATTGCCCACCAGAAACCCGGGCAATCCAAAAGGCCATGGACCAGGCCCTTTCCCAACCATTTCAAGAAGGGCTAAAAACCGTCACCAATCCCTATGCCAAGTCCGGGACCTCATCAACCATCGCAGACCTGCTTGAAAAAACCGATATTTCAGGCATGCAGAAAAAGAAATTTCATGATATCATCGAATCTGGACGATAGCACTAATATATCCGTTGACAAACGGATACGGGACTTATTTGGGAGGCGGCACCATGGAAAAATACTGTATTAGCCCGGACGCAACAATCATCCAATGCATGGGATGCATGGACAAAACCGGAGCTGGCATCGCCCTGGCCGTTGATGAAAAGCTTAAACTCATCGGCACCATTTCCGACGGCGATATCCGGAAAGCGCTGTTGCGGGGCTGCTCCCTGGCCACTCAGGTCACCCAGCTGATTAATCGAAACTGTTTTAAGGCTTTGCCGACGATCCCAAGGGTCAAGGTGCTGGACATCATGCAGGCCCGCCGTTTTGAACAGGTCCCCATTGTCGATGAACAGGGCAAAGTGATCGGCATTCACTTTCTCCACGATATGCTGGGAATCGTTTCCAGCCCCAGTTGGGCCGTCATCATGGCTGGCGGCAAGGGGATGCGCCTGAGGCCATTAACGGAAAACATACCCAAACCCATGATCAAGGTGGCTGGCAGACCCATTCTCGAACGGATAATCTTCCATCTGATCAGTTACGGAATTAACCGCATCTTTCTTGCGGTAAACTATCTGTCCGATATGATCGAAGACCACTTCAAAGACGGCTCCCAATTTGGTGTCACCATCGAATATCTCAGGGAAGAAAAACCATTGAGCTCTGGAGGCGCCCTGTCTTTATTGCCAGAGCTTCCCAGCCATCCGCTGCTGGTCATGAACGGAGATTTGATCGAAGATGCCAACTTTGCTAAAATGATTGAATTTCATACCCGAAACAAATTTTTTGCCACCATGGGCGTCTACCCTTATTTTCATCAGGTACCCTTTGGATGTGTGGACATTGAAGACAACCGCTTATCCAGCCTTGTCGAAAAGCCGATTCTGGAAGAAACCGTCAACGCCGGGATTTATGTGTTATCCCCCGAGGCCGTGTCCCAAATCCCCCAGGATACCGTTTTCCCCATTACAACCCTGTTTGAACAGGCCCTTGCCCAAAAAACCGTCTGCGGTGCTTTTGTGCTGGAAAAGGAGTGGCTGGACATTGGATCTCCCCAACAGCTTCGCCAGGCCCGGGGAGAGGTGTCGTGAAAACCCTGGTGGTGGGCTATGGTTCCATTGGCCGGCGCCATGTACGCCTTCTTGATGAGATGGGATTCCCGGTGGCGGTGGTCAGCCGACAGTCCGTTGAAACGATACCTTGTTTTTCGAACCTGGAAGAAGCCCTGTCCGTATGGCATCCCGAATATGTGGTTGTGGCAAACAGCACCAGCGCACACCGACAAACCATACAGGACCTTATCCATGATAGATTTGCAGGACGGCTCCTGATTGAAAAACCGTTGTTTGACAAGGCGACTGAACTTTTCTCCCATGAATTTACCCATGCAGTCGTGGCCTATAACCTGAGATGTCACCCCCTGATCATCCGCCTCAGGGAGTTGTTGACCCCTCCGGTCAAGATCACCACCGCCACCATCTATGTGGGGTCCTACCTGCCCGATTGGCGACCGGGGACAAATTACCGGGAAAGTTATTCCGCCAGAAAAGAAAACGGCGGCGGGGTTTTGCGGGACCTAAGCCATGAGATAGATTATGCAAGGCTTCTTTTCGGGCCATGGCGAAGGTTAACAGCCCTGGGCGGACGTCTGGGTACCCTTGACATCACCAGCGATGACGCTTATTCCCTGGTCATGGAAACAGAACGAGCCCCCCTGGTCACCATCCATATGAACTATCTTGACAAAATACCCACCAGAGAAATCCGGATTACCACCGACCAGGACAGCATCCACGTCGACTTAATCCAAAACACGATCCAAATAAACGACAACCATACCACATATGAGGTGGCCCAGGACGATACCTATCGGAGTCAGCATCGACTCATGCTCAAAGGGGAGATCCAAACCCTGTGCACAATCAAAGAGGCCATGGAAACACTTATTACAATAGACGCCGCCGAAAAAGCGGCATCTTCAAACACATGGATAACACGATGAAGCGACTATGCACCATCTGCGCACGGGGCGGCTCCAAAGGGGTTCAAAACAAAAACATCCGACTGCTTGCCGGCAAGCCCCTGCTTGCCCATACTCTGGAACAGGCAAGGGAATCCGGCTTGTTCCAACTCATTGCGGTCAGCAGTGATTCCGATGAAATCCTGAGGGTGGCCGCCGACTGGGGAGCGGATGAACTGGTGGTCCGTCCGCCGGAACTTGCCTTGGACACCTCCCCCAAGATACCGGCCATCCGGCATTGCGTGGAACAAATCGAACAAAGGACGGGGGAATCCTTTGGCATCCTGGTGGATCTGGATGCCACCTCCCCCCTGCGCCTGACAGAAGATATTCTTGGAGCGGTCGCTCTTCTGGAAACCCAGGGCATCTCCAATGTGATTACAGGTGCCCGGGCAAGACGCTCTCCCTATTTCAACCTGGTGGAACTGGGCGATGATGGTGTTGCAAGACTATCAAAGCCCCTGAAACAAAACATTGTCCGGCGCCAGGATTCACCCCCTTGTTTTGATATGAACGCCTCCATCTATGTCTGGAAACGGTCTGCCCTCTTCCATAATCCCACGGTGTTTAACACCGATACCGGGCTCTTTGTCATGCCGGAAGACCGCTCAATGGATATTGACACCCCACTGGATTTTGAAATAGTTGAAATGTTGATGAAAAAGCGGAGCACCCAATGAAAAAAATTTCCTATCGAAAATTGTATGATCTGACGGGTAAAGTCGCGGTTGTGACAGGCGGGGCAGGAATTCTCGGCCGGCATTTTTGTGCCGGCCTTGCCGAATCCGGTGCAAACGTGGTCGTGGCGGATCTTCAAGAAAAGAGTGCCGCAGATCTGGCCGCGGAACTGGGTAAACAGTATCAAATCCAGACCCTGGGGATCGGTTGTGATGTCTCCAGCCCCGAATCCGTAAAAAAAATGGTGGATCAAGTGGTAAACAAATTGGGTGGTATCGATATCCTCCACAACAATGCAGCGGGCAAATCAGATGACCTGACGGCATTTTTTGCGCCCTTTGAGGAGTACAGCCTGGACCAATGGCACAAAATCATGTCCGTCAATATAGACGGGATGTTCCTGACCGCCCAGGCCGTGGGCAAACAGATGGTGGCCCAGGGCCGGGGAGGGAGCATCATTCAAACGGCCTCCATCTATGGGGTGATGGCCCCGGATCACCGCATCTACGAGGGGTCTTTTTACTTGGATCGCAAAATCAACACGCCAGCTGTTTACACGGCTTCAAAAGCGGCTGTTATAGGGCTGACCAAACACCTGGCCACCTATTGGGCAGACAAGGGAATTCGGGTGAACACCCTGACACCGGGCGGCACGGAAAGTGGTCAAAATGATGAATTCAAGAACAGATATGCCCAGCGCGTCCCCATGAACCGTATGGCCCGGGCAGATGAAATGGTTGGCGCCCTGTTATTTCTGGCCTCTGATGCCGCCAGCTATGTCACCGGACAAAACATTATCGTGGATGGAGGGCTGAATGCCTGGTAGCGACTATTACAGATGCTTGCTTTACAAGGACAGAATCAAAAGGTGAAATGATGACCGAAAATTTTAAAGATAAGGTTTATTGGTGTAATAATTGTCTAAATATGTCCACACGACCCCGGATTAAATTTGACCAGCGTGGCTGGTGCAACGCCTGCCAATGGATGGAAGAAAAAGAGACCCTTGAATGGGAATCCAGAAAACAAGAATTAATAGAGACCCTTGACCGGTTCAGATCCAAATCAGGCGGATTCGACTGCATTGTTCCCGTGAGCGGAGGAAAGGACGGTTCCTATGTTTCCCACCAGCTGAAACATAAATTCGGTATGAACCCCCTTGCGGTCACTGTCACACCGGCGCTGTCGCTGGAGTTAGGGGACACCAATCTCAAAAATTATATTAACAGCGGATACAACCACATACAGATCAATCCGGATGCCAATGCCATGAAGGTCCTCAACCGCCAAGGATTCATAGAAAAGGGCTTCCCATATTTCGGCTGGCTGGTTGCCATCCAAGCTGCGGTTGTCCGCCTGGCTGTCAACCTCAACATCCCCCTCCTGTTTTACGGTGAAGATGGTGAGGTTGAATATGGAGGGACCACAGAATCCAAGAACCGAGCCATGTATGACATCAACTACATGAAAAGAATTTACATGGAGGGCGGTTATGAAAAGGTACTAAGGTCCTCGGGCCTTTCCGAATCCGAACTCTACTTTTTCCTCTTTCCCAGTGATGAGGAACTCCAGGACAGGGAACTGTTCATCACTCACTGGTCTTATTATGAGTCATGGGACCCCTACCGCAACTATTTGGTGGCCAAAGAACACTGCGGAATGCAGGAAGCACCAGAGACCAACACGGGCACCTTCACCAATTTTTCCCAGAACGACCAGGCGCTCTATGCACTGCACACCTATCTGATGTATCTCAAATTCGGATTTGGGCGGGCGACCCAGGATGCAGGAATTGAAATAAGGCGGGGCGCAATGAAACGGGACCAGGCCGTCAACCTGGTTCGCTTGTATGACGGTCACTATCCCCAGGAATATATTGACACCTATCTGGAATACTATGAAATGAAACAGGAAGCCTTTAATGCGGTATTAGACAAATGGGTCAACAAAGAACTGTTCAAAAAGGTGGACGGCATGTGGACACCCCTATTCGAGGTTGAATAATGGCTTCAAAATCCATTACCATTGTGGATTACGGCATGGGCAATATCGGCTCTGTGGTGGGTGCGTTGCGCTTCCTTGGGGTTGAGCCCGAGGTCACCCCTGACCCTGAACGGGTAAAAATTGCACACAGCCTCATTCTGCCGGGAGTGGGTTCCTTTCGAAAGGCCATGGAAAAACTGAAAAGCGCAGGCCTAGACCAGGCGATTTTGGAAACCGTTCAAACAAGGAAGCGTGCCATTCTCGGTATCTGCCTGGGAATGCAGCTGCTCGGTTCCTGGAGCACCGAAGATGGTGAAAGCCAGGGACTGGCTTTGATTCCCAACCGGGTGAGCCGATTTGATAAATCCGAACAAACAAAGGTTCCCCATGTCGGCTTCAACACCGTTCAATTCTCCCAGAGAAAAGGGATTTTCAGCGAATTACCAGAAAAGGCTGATTTTTATTTTGTCCATTCTTACCGGATGCTTCCCGATGGCCTGGAGGGAAGAACAGCAACCTGTGACTACGGGGGAGAATTTCTTGCCGGATTTGAAAAAGAAAAAATCTGCGGCACCCAGTTTCATCCCGAGAAAAGCCAGACCAACGGTCTGATCCTCCTTAAAAACTTCATTGAAATGGTCTCTTTATGCTGAAAAAACGAATTGTTTTCACCCTGTTTTATGATCAGGGTGCCTTCATGCTGAGCCGCAACTTCCGACTTCAGAAAGTCGGAGACCTGACATGGCTTCAAAACAACTATAATTTTTCCAAAGTTGCGTTTTCAATTGATGAGTTGGTTGTTCTGGATGTTTCTAGGACCAAAAGAGACCTCCACAATTTTTGCAGACACCTGAAAGCCCTTTCACAGGGATGCTTTGTTCCCATCTCTGCAGGGGGTGGTATCCGTAGCATCGGGGATGCAAAGATGCTTCTTCGGTCCGGAGCTGATAAAATCGTTGTGAATACCCCTCTTTTCGAAACCCCCTCCCTCATCGAGAATTTATCCGCTGAATTTGGGCAGCAGTGTATTGTGGCATCAATGGACACCAAACTTGAAACCGGCATCGGATACAAGCTTATGATGAAAAACGGCAGTCATTGTGTGGAGGGTTCTCTGGGCGATTGGATCCAAAAAGTATCCTTATATCCGGTGGGTGACCTTTATCTCAATTCCATGGACCGAGACGGTACAGGCCAAGGATATGATATGAATATCCTGGATGAACTGCCGGATTCAATGCCAATTCCCCTGATCCTGTCAGGGGGAGCTGGCCATTATAACCACCTGGCCCAGGGCCTATCAGACTCCCGAGTTGATGCAGTCGCCACGGGCCATCTCTTTAATTTCGTGGGTGACGGACTGGAACGTTCCCGTATGGAATTGATTGATAAAGGCTATCTCCTGCCTGTCTGGGATCACCGGGAAGCCAAAAGATTAAACAAACACAGATCGGAAGAGCACACGTCTGAACTCCAGTCACTCCGGGGAAGCTCGTATGCC